>NZ_QTLN01000060.1:0-2804 GCF_003602735.1 Bacteroides sp. AF39-16AC
CCCCCCCCCGCCCCCAAAGGGGGAGCGACCAAACGGCAGCCTCTCTCAATGGAGTGTTACGTCGTTCGGATTCGGAAGAAATTTTGCAGGGTTCGGAAAACGGTTGTGTGCTTATTCTAAAAAAAGTTTATGGTGTGGCGCTCGTCGGGACGGGTGGTCCCGCCCCTTGCCGCTGGGCGCTCCCCGACCGATGATTTTTAAGTGACTGATTTTGTGCTGTTTTGGGGGTATATTAAGAATAGAAGAAATAGAATAAGTTAAGTACTTGATACACAATATAGGGCATTTTCCATATTGGAAATTCTCATTTTCCAATCTAGAAAATACTGATTTCCTAATATAATACTAAACAGGAAAATAATATTTCCCTTAATATTGTTTTTATGGAAAATAATAGTTTACTTTGTGGAGAATAATATTTCCCAAAAACACATCAAAATGGAAAATAAAAAAGCAGTTAAGTTAACCGATTTTCAAAAGAACGAAGAAAATCCTTTTATGAAACAAGCTATAGAAGGTATTGAAAATCATGTTGTTAAAAAGTATAAGAGTAATAGTGGTGGCGATAAGAGAGCCGTAGTAGCTTTAGCCGACACTGAAACTGGAGAAGTGTTTAAGACTTCGTTTATCCGTCAAATAGAAGTAGATGAAGAACAATTCACTAAATTGTATCTTTCTAACTTTGCTGCATTCTTTGACCTATCACAAGCAGCTATTCGGGTTTTTGGTTACTTTATGACCTGCATGAAACCCAAAAATGATTTAATCATCTTCAATAGAAAAAAATGCCTAGAATATACCAAATACAAAACAGACAAAGCCGTTTATAAAGGACTTGCAGAACTTGTAAAAGCTGAAATCATAGCCCGAGGACCAGCCGATAATCTTTGGTTTATTAATCCTCTGATAGTATTCAATGGTGACCGAGTGACATTTGCTAAAACATACGTTCGGAAAAAGACTTTAGCTGCCCAAAAGAAAGAAGAAGCAGAGAAACGACAATTATCACTTGGCTTTGATGAACAGTAACACTCCATTGAGTGAAGCTGCCGTTTGGTCGCTCCCCCTTTGGGGGCGGGGGGGGGATAGATAAAGTTCCTCTATGTAAAGTTATAATGGGGGATGAAAGGCAAGGTTCGCTAACCTTACCCCGATTGTTTATGCTTCCCAGCATTCAATCTATCCCCGTTTATGGGTTTCTCTTTCACCCTACAAAGATAACCTCATGGGGGAAAAATGTCCAAGAATATGGGGTAAAAACTATCAAGTCGGTAGAAAATAAGTATCTTTGAAGTACATTTTTAGTAGAGGTACTGGTATGCCTAGACGAAGCAGATAGGCAAAAATAAAGCCGCTGGAGATGTCGGATGTCCGTCAATTAACTCCAGCGGCTTGTATTTTGGTAACTCTCCCGTATCGGTCGGCTACCGTTTGGTCAGCAACAAAGGTAGTACTTTATTGTCGCAAATCCAAATGTTTTCCCCTTTATTTGTGCATTTACAGAACATTTGCTAACTTCGCACCTATGCAGTATGGTGATAGCACACTAGCACCATAAAGGGTGCGTGTGTAAGGGGACAAGCCCCCTTAACCCCCTGTCAGCCGGCTGTCACCGGCTGTTATCGATTGTCACAAAAATGTTAACTTATGGGAGCAACAAGTATTCATGTACAAGCAGTGAAGCCGGGGAGTGAGATTCACAACTTTAGGGAAAAAGAGTTGGACTATGTTCGTCCCGAACTTAGTCATTTGAATGAAAGCTGGGTTGGAGATAGCATCTCCCATCGGCTGGAAAGTGCGAAACAAAGATATCTCGATACGGTTGGGCAGAAGATGCAGGCTAAAGCCGCACCCATACGAGAGGGAGTAATAGTAATCAAACAAGAAACCACCATGCAGGAACTCCAGCAGTTTGCCACGGTCTGCAAAGAACGTTTCGGTATCGAAGCATTTCAAATCCATATACACAAGGACGAAGGATACATGAACGCAAAGCAATGGACACCTAACCTTCATGCCCATGTAGTTTTCGATTGGACGCAGCCGAATGGGAAAAGTGTGCGTTTATCGCGTGATGACATGGCAGAACTCCAAACCATAGCATCTGAAACACTGGGCATGGAACGTGGCGTTTCTTCTGACCGCAAACACTTATCGGCTATGCAGTACAAGACCGAATGTGCGAAAGAACAGCTTCAGGAACTATCAAACGATATATCCAGTGCATTAGACAAACACAAGGACGTACAAAACCAGCTTCTTCAGCTTCAGAAAGAACTACGTTCCATTGAAACAAAGAAGAACGTCCAAAAACTCATTTCTAAGGCTTCAGAGAAGTTTTACGGCTTGATTGGAAAAACAGTCAACGATAGGGAAAAGGATGCCTTAAAAGCCAAAGTAAAGGCTTTAGAGGGGGAAAATGAACAGCTATCCGATAGACTGGGAAAGGCTATACTTGAAAAAGAGCAAAACGGCACAAAGGCATTCAAAGCCGAGAATGACAAGGAGTATTATAGACAACAAATGGACAACGCAAGGACAACCAGTAACCGATTAAGGACGGAGAACCAAGAACTAAAGACCGAAACCAAGGAATTGAAAAAAGAACTTGGTAAGATGAAAGACTTGTTCAATTCCGAACAACTGGAGGCTTTAAGGCATCATTTCCCAAACATATCAAAAGCTATGGAAGAGGGGAAAGACCTACTCAAGCAAATCACCAGAAGCAGAGGTTTCGGTATGGGTATGTAACCCCCCCCCGCCCCCAAAGGGGGAGCGACCAAACGGCAGCCTCTCTCAATGGA
>NZ_QTLN01000061.1:0-2607 GCF_003602735.1 Bacteroides sp. AF39-16AC
TGTAGCTAACACTTGAAAAGGGACCCGGAACAACATTTAAAAAGTGCCCCACCCATGGGTATGTTTAACCGAACAAAATTGGTATATTCATAAAAACCAATGGCGTTCATAATATGTACCACATGGAAGAAAGAGATTCCATAATTCTCGCCTATAGGCGTGACGGATTGAGCATCCGTGAGATCGCCCGTCGTAACGGCATGAGCCGCAAGACTGTACGCAAGTATCTCCGGGCTTTCGAACAAGCGGTCGGTGACAACCCCGATGCGGAAGCAATGGACACGTACCTGCAGCAGCCGGTGCGCTATGACAGCAGCAAACGTGTCCGCAGAGTGATGAACCAGCAGGTGATGGAGGCGATAGACGGCTTCATGGCCCGCAACCGGTCTAATGCCGCGGCCGGATTGCGCAAGCAGCAGATGCGCAAGATTGACATGTGGCGCCGGTTGCGCGATCAAGGCATAGAGATTGCCTATTCGACGGTATGCCAGTATGTCCGTGCATTGGAAGTGGCGGTGTCCGCTCCAGCCAAGTCCCCGGCGGCGTTCATCCGCCAGGAGTATGAACCGGGGTTCCGGTGCGAGTTTGACTGGGGCGTGCTGACACTTTGGATTGCCGGTGTCAAGACGAAGCTGCACATGGCCGTGTTCACGATGAACCATAGCAACCTGCGGCGGGCATACCTGTTCTCCCGCGAGGACACGTTGGCCCTGATGGAAGCACACCGCAACTGCTTCCGTGCTTTGGGGGGCACGCCGCAAGTAATGGCCTACGATAACATGCGGGTGGCCGTCAAGAAGTTCCTTGGACAGGAGCGCGAACATACCGATGCCCTGCGCCGCATGGAACTCCACTATTGTTTCACCCCTCATTTCTGTAATCCGCGTTCGGGATGGGAGAAAGGTAAGGTGGAGCGTTCGGTGGAACATATCCGCCGGCGGGCTTTCGCCTATGATGTCCGTTTCGGTTCGCTGGAGCAGGCGCAGTGTCATCTTGACAAGGTCTGTGACAGGCTCAACGGGGAGGCTTCCAACATGTCTGCGCAAGAGAAGAAGGAGCGCGTACAGGCCGATATTGCGGCTTTGCGGCCGCTTGACCACGGTGACATGGGCTGCTTTGAGCAGCGGCATGCCCGTGTCGGGAAGTATTCCACCATTACCGTCGATGGTGTGCATTACTCTGTGCCTGACCGGCTTGTCGGTCGGGAGGTACCCATAAAGATGTATTCCGAGCGTATTGTCGTGCTTGACGGTCGCGACAAGGTAGCCACGCATGTACGCTCCCGGCGTCTCGGTGACTGGTGTATCGACCTGATGCACTATCTGGGCACGTTCCTTCGCAAGCCTGCGGCGTTGGGACGATCCACGGCCATGCGACAGGTACACCCGGACGTGGCGGCACTGTTTCGCAAACATTTTACGGATTCTCCCAGATCGTTTGTCGAACTGCTCGTGTTTACCCGTGACAACCAGCGCACTTATGCCGACATACTGGCTGCGGCAGACCGTCTGTCCTCCCGGGGACTCAAACGCCTGTCTTCCGAACAATTGAGCGCCGAGATGCTGGCCAGTGACGGCAATGGAACCGCAAACGTCCGTCAAGACGCGGCCACCCTGACCCCGTCCGATCCACAACAGACCGCCATTGAAGAATCGGCCTCACAGACATTGGACACACTTTCGGCGATGATCGGATGTGGCGCCACACAACAACCTGTAAACAAAGTTACCGTCTAACAACATAAAAATTGCATAGCAATGGAACAAAACGAAAATCAAGACTCCATACGCGAACGGATACGTGCGTATGCCTTCGACCTCAAACTCCCTCTGGTACGACGCGACATCGACCTGCTTATACAGCAAGGACTTGATGAACGATGGAACCTGTGGATGTTCACGGCCGAACTCCTGCGTCAGGAAAAAGAAAACCGCTCGGAGAACCAGCGTCGGCATCGCATCAAAAATGCCGCGTTCCCACAGTTGCGATACCTCAACGAAATAGACACGGACGCGCTTCCGCCAGAAGCGCGGAAGGCCTTGCCAAACCTTGAGACACTTGATTTCATCAAGGAAGGGCGCAACCTTATACTATACGGGAATCCCGGTACCGGAAAGACCCATCTGGCTACAGCCTTGGGGATTGCGGCCTGTAACGCGGGATACTCCGTACTGTTCACTTCCGTGCCCAGACTGCTTACGCAGATAAGGGAATGCCGGAACGCAATGACACTAAGGGCACTCGAGAACAAGTTCGAACGATACGACATGGTCATCTGCGACGAGTTCGGATACGTTTCTTGTGACAAGGCGGGAGCGGAGATGTTGTTCAACCATCTGTCACTCAGAACTGACAAGAAAACAACCGTCATTACAACAAATCTCGCATTCAACAGATGGGACGAGATTATTGCAGACAAAGTACTAGTTACAGCAATGGTAGACAGGCTAACGCACAAGGCGATTCTACTGAACATGACGGGAAAATCGTACAGAATGAAAGAAACACAAGATATGATAAATAAACAAATTTAATTAACTTTGCAAAACCTATCGGGTGGTACACGTTTCAAATGCTACCCGGGTCCCTTTTCAAGTGTTAGCTACA
>NZ_QTLN01000062.1:0-2490 GCF_003602735.1 Bacteroides sp. AF39-16AC
AACAGTCATTCCGATGAAGGGGAGGGTGGGAAAGAATACTGCGTGAACGCAAATTAATGGGATTACCAGTAACTCCAAGCGTTTTTTGCTACTTTTTTGGGGTGCTTGCCAAAAAGTAGCGGACAGCAAAATACCCTCCCTTCCCTAATCCAAAAGAAGGGAGAATGTGCTTCATTGAAGGTATATAGGTTCCGTTCCCTGATTATAACAATACATAGTGTTATTTCTGAAACCATCAAAGCATATATGAAAATCATCGAAATCCTGTTCCGTGGCCAAACGAACCTTATCACTCAACAAAACCATGCATTGTTTATTGACAGATGTAGCCAAAGAGGTAGTACGTCCCGGCTTTATCTCCAATGCCACCACATAAGAAGTCCTTCGTGGATAGATATACCCAATAATTTCCTCATTGAGTACAACCAAACGAATAACATCTTCATTCAAAACGGGAATATTATTAATTTTGCCCATCATTGTTATAATATAAATCAGTTTATAATCATTAAAATACAATATCATTACAAATGATACCTATAATTTTTATAGGTAAACTTTTCCACCGAGACCACCTCATAAAGATAGTCTTCATGGCAAGAAGCCATTATACAGTTCTCACATTCAAGAATAGGATTTATAACTACACGGAATTTAATAGTGCCGTCCACCAGAACAAACTCCACCCGATTAAAGAACCCTTGTAGAGAATGCCCTTCCTTATCCATCAGACGCACTACTTCACCTGTAAAAACAGCCAATTCCTTAGCCTGCCATTTCGCTTTACGCAAACAACTGTTCGCCGCTTTGACGTTCTCATTCACCTCTTTTGTTCTTATTGCTTTCATACCAAAATCCTTTTTACATATTTATCTTGTCAAAAATCAAAAGTCAGCTGCGTAGCCCTTGCGTTGCTCTGAATCGACCTCTTCAATTCAGAATTATCCTCCATTGCATTTTCAAGTTTCCTAATAAAAGAAGTGTCACCTGCTTCCGTTATCTTTAAAATAGGCAACCATACTCCGGCTATCAGCTGTAAATCTATATGATAACTTCTCCAATGCTGCATTGTCAATGTATTCATCCATGCGACTTCACCGGGTACGCTATTCATCATCAGATTGACAACGGTCATCTTTACACAAATCAAATCTATATCCGAGCCATAACAAAAAAGCCTTCCTCCATCATTCTCTTCCGCACATTTTTTTACAGCGGAAAGTAGCATCCTGCCGGAACCACAGCACGAATCACAGACCGACTGTTTAGGTTTCAGCCTATTTCCCCCCATACATGCCATCAAATCAGCAACGTGTATCGGGGTAAAGAACTGTTCGTTATTCCCATGACTGACACACTCCATGAACATATCTCCCAAGACATCGCAAAATCCTTCCGAATATTCAGACACCCTATAAAACATTTGAACAAAAAGTTCCATTTCATATGGCTTATATCTTTTTTCCACTCTACGATAATCCTCCGCCAACATCCCGACAGACAAATAGTAAAGACAAACATCCAAAAAATCCCGAAAGGCTTCTTCATATCCCCGACTGAAAGCAAGCTTTTCATAAAGTTTCATTATCTCCTTTGGTATCATACTTTTCTGACTTCATTATTCACAACATTCTATATTCCTTGTGCCATAGATTTTATCAAAAGCCGCTTTTATCTCCGAGCGATATTTACAGTCCTTCTCAAAACAAAGTTGTTTTGTCCAAAAATCGAAATCAAAACCATCGGTATTATCAATCGTTACAGAAACATAATCAGTCATACCACTCTGACATACAACCGTATGCCGATTTACACAAAAGTGGTCATTTAAAGCAGTTTCTTTTCGGGTAATGCGTTCTACCATCTTATCTATCCACTTCATACTTATAATATTTTATGTAATTGCCCCATTCCAAGAGGCAGTTACGGTTATACTCATTAAAAATCGTTCTCGTTCAAAAACAGCACATCGCCTTTCATCACCATCCAATTAATCTCACTCAGATGATAGCCACAATGCCCACTCAAAAAAATCTCAATCTCTTCAGTGGTCTGCAATCTCCTGTCTGGGCTTATCACCGCAACATTACCGGAATTACAATCCAATACAGCCAGTTTCTCATAAGCCCACTCACCAAACTGGCAGAACTCGATAAAATTGGTATAGGTTATCCGTATGCTATTGTTTGCATCAAATTCAAGGGGTGACTTTGTAATGAATGAACCTGCATGATTCACCACCACAGAGGGGCTAATCTCTGCCAATGAAGATAAGCTGTCATCCCATCTAATCTCATAAAGGAAAAATCCTTTTGGCAATGAATTGCGGTCTATACGATAACTGGAAAAAAGACCGTCTATCGTTTCATTAATAACTAACTGTTCATAATCTCCTTCTAAATAGTGTACTCGTGACATAACTCGTTGTTT
Source organism: Bacteroides sp. AF39-16AC (assembly GCF_003602735.1). NCBI lineage: Bacteria > Pseudomonadati > Bacteroidota > Bacteroidia > Bacteroidales > Bacteroidaceae > Bacteroides > Bacteroides sp. AF39-16AC. The sequence goes on from NZ_QTLN01000062.1 coordinate 2,431, forward strand.
TTTGGGATTGTTAAACTTCTAATTTTATGCTTCAGCTAGATTTAAAGACCTTTTTTTAAA
>NZ_QTLN01000063.1:0-2294 GCF_003602735.1 Bacteroides sp. AF39-16AC
GAATTTCAACAATTTCAAAGAACGACTATGATTTTTTAGTGGACACTAATGATACGACATAAAATCTGAATTGAATATACAAGCAATAACCCCATGTAGAATCTACATCTGTTCTTCCGAATTACTTCTACAAGAATTTGAAGAGAACAAAGAAAATCAACGAATAGCCCGCATTGCAGCCGAACAATTATTTTTTCAGTCGTATTCACGTTACTTGGATTTGTTCAGATTTACATCGGAAGAACGCTATCTCCAACTTCTTAAAAAATGTCCAGAAATCCTACAAATGGTACCCCTAAAAGAAATTGCGTCTTACTTGAAAATAACCTCTATTCACATGAGCCGCATCAGACACAAACAGAGTTTTGACAGCAAAGAATAAACATAGGTTTAGAAATTCAATCATTTAACAATATTCCAAGACAATATTGATTCTGTCAGGAAGTTCTCTTTTATTTTTGCCCTATCCTTTGGCTGATTCAGCGAAAGGCAGGAATGAAAGGAGTTAAACATAGAGTCCTATATATGAGAACAAGAAAAGTATTTAGAATGCCACTTGATAAAATTCTTTGTTTATCAGCCAATGCTATATTAACCATTATTGCACTATGGAGTATTGCATCAGTCTTTTTCGAAAACGCCACAATTGATTCTATAATAGCCCGTTTCAGCGTGGCTTCTGCCTGCATGGCCAACCTATTTTCAAAACATCGCCTTATCCGGATAATATTCCTCATTATGGCATTTGTACTGATAATTGTTGCAACCGCCCTCTATGTCCATAAAGCAAATAAGATGTAAAATACTCAGCAGTTATTCCGTCTCATTTTTCCTTTTCTTCCACAGCTGATAACTATTGATTATATTCTGCCACACATTATACATACAGCATAATATAGCTCTGATTATCAAAGTAAAAGCCCACCTATTACTAATAGTGGGTAACAAAATAGTAACAAAAAAAACGAAGAAATCGCTTTGCGGTGGGCTTCATGTGCAAAGGTAACAAAAGCTCTCTAACCATAAAAGCAAAACTGGCGAAAAGAAGAATACTGTTTTTCTTTTCGCCAGCATATATAATTTGCTGTCAATAGAAATTAGTTTAGTCCGTTTTGGATATATAGACAAAAACACAAACTAAACTTGTGTTTATAATAACTTTTTCAACTTATCTATGACATATCTTCCAATGCAGAGAACTTTGAATGATTTAGGTAACAGATATTTGGATGTTTTAATTAGAATGTCCCTTTTTTACACCTAATATCTATCTAAGAAATCTTACTTTTGTTTGATAATTAAAACAGAATGGAGAAAATTCAAGTAATACAACCTACCAAATTGCTCGCTCCTTATATAAAGCAATATTGGCTTTTAAGGATAGATGATGTAAAGCAAGGCTTTCAACGTTCTATCCCGGCAGGTTGTGTAGCACTTGTTTTTCATAAAGGGAACAAAATTATTTCTTCTTTTCATAAGGGAACGCAGCCACATTACAAATAGGGTAAATTTCAATAATGGATTGTTTTGATGAAAAAAACTCTTCAATATTTAGACTTACTGACATAGGGCTGTCATAGAAGACGCTATCTTTGTATCAAAAAGTATTCAACTTAATATTATAGAATATGAAAAGATTATTTTTATGCTCATCATTTGCTGATGTTGCTAATCTATTTGTCGATTGTGCCAAAGAAGATTTGCAAGGGAAAATTATAGCTTTTATACCAACTGCAAGCCTTACAGAACCAATACGATTCTATGTAAAAAAGGGGAAAAAGGCTTTAGAAGAAGCAGGAATGATTGTTGAAGAAGTCGAGATTACCCAACTGCCCAAAGAGGAAATATCTTCTATATTACATAAATGCGATTATATCTACATAACAGGTGGAAATACATTTTTCCTTTTGCAAGAGTTAAAAAGAAAAGGTGTTGATAAAATTATATCTAAACAAGTGAAATTGGGTAAACTGTATATTGGGGAATCTGCCGGAGCAATAATAGCCTCTCCCGATGCAGAATATATGAGAAGTGTGAATTTTGATCCAATAGAAAAGGCTCCTGAATTGAAAGACTGTACTTCTTTAGATTTGGTCGATTTTTATACGATTCCCCATTATGGAAATTTTCCATTCAAGAAAAAAGGTGAAAAGATAGTTCAACTATATAATGAGAAGTTGCAGCTTATTCCTATAAGTAATAAACAAGCTGTTATTATTGAAGATTCAAATATTCAAATTAAAGATGTAGCTAACACTTGAAAAGGGACCCGGGTAGCATTTGAAACGTGTACC
>NZ_QTLN01000064.1:0-2261 GCF_003602735.1 Bacteroides sp. AF39-16AC
CTCAATTCTATCACTATATCTTTCCGCATTTCACTTTTTTGTAGTAACTTTGCGTTCTAAATATTTATAATCGAATATGTAAACCTAAAATTCCTTTTTCTTAATAAAAACAAAATATATAAGCAGAAAACATATAGATACCTATATATCAATATATTAACAACAGCCCAACACTCAAGTCATTCTTTTTTCTTTTTTTTTTTGCCACTCAAAGAAACCAATATCTTCTTTCCGATTTCGCTCCGTCAGCACGCAATTCCTTATTCACTAATGGATAGATTATCTTTCTCAAGTCCTTTATATCAGCCTCAGGCAGTCGCTGGGCAATCTCAGAAATACGACTGCCAGGATGTAATTTCAAATCTTCCATAATCAATGCTTTCAAAGCATGAGGCTCTAATGTCTTGAGTGTTGTAACCAGATTCACCTTGGCATTCTTTATCAATTGAGGATTTATACTGAAAAAGCTTCCCTTTTTTACTCCTTTCCTACATACAATATTGTCTTTCACCAGTTTATCAGTATAACTGCGTAGGCGTTCTTCCTCTGATAACTGAAGAATGGCAGACAATTGTGTAGAAAGTATCTTTCTTTCTCGAGCAATGATTCCAAAAGCAATATAGCCTTTTTGTGTCAGCCTATAATTCTGCAGCACATAGTCCAACAATGGCAATAACTCCCTGTCTATTATCTCGGCTGGCTGAATGACTCTCACTTCATTGTATGATGATTCAATGGCAGGCTGATGCTTTGCTTCCATAGAATTTAATTCATAAATCAAATCATAACCAGAGCCCTCACCTTCCATCAGTTCCAAAGCGCTCAATATCTCTATGAAATGAGGATTCCGCCGATGCTTTGTATGAAGAATATTATCTTTAGTAATTCCTAAAGGCAATCCACCGGGATTAGAAATCTCCAACCTATCCGGATAAACTTGAATCATAATATCACTTGATACTGTGAAGCTCTTATGGGCAAAGGCATTAACCAATAATTCCCTTATCAATTTGGGATGATAATGACGAATTTGTTTACGAAACAGCCCATCGGGAAATTCATAGGAGTAAGTCAACTCTATCGCTTCCTTTTCAATGGACAGAAGTAACTCCTTAGGATTTAATGCATTATCGTGCCACTCCACTTTACGGACTTTCCTCTCCAAATTATCATACACAATGTATTGGGCAGTAATGGGGTAACTAATCGTTTGCCTTTGTTTCGACGTACCCAACCACAGCACTCCGAGATGGGTTAACTGACCGGCATCCATCAGACAGTAGTGCTCTGCCAACTCTATATCATCCAATTGCTTGATGTGAAAGGCTACCCGAGGTGACCTACGTATCTCTTCGGCAAGCCGATGCAAGTTATCCAATACACTTTCATCCAGTATGAATTTAGTACGAACTATTTCCCACTGGTAAGTACCTTTTTCCTCACTCAAACGCTGAATGTCCTCACTTCGAACCGGTTCACATTTATCTGCCACACGAATATATATCTTCCCATCTGAAGTAGTGGCAATAGAACGAAATGAAGGATAAACAGTAATTATAAAATATTGACTTCCAAAATTATCCGTTTGTACTTCCGAAGCAGCAACAGCTACATTAAAACAAAGACTTCGCAGCTTACTGACAGCATCGTTCACCTCATCAGTATCTACAACTTGACCCAAAAGCGGACATTTACCCTTATCATCATATCCTACAAAGATCTTTCCACCCTGAGCATTGGCCAATGATACGCAAGTAACAGCCAAATCCCTGAATCCTTTATCTCCGGTTCTTATTTTCTGAATGCTTTTATATTCGATGGTCTGTTTCTCACCTTCTGCCATATACATTACATTAAATGATGCTTTATTCCATAGTACATCGGTCTATTATCGATGACATCGGCAAAAATAATCTTTTTTTGCTCACGTTCTCCGTTTCATGTGCAAAAAGTGGGTGTTCTTGCACATGTTCCGATGCAGAATTATACATAGATGTATAATCTGTACCAAAAGCAAGCTTCTTATGTTAAACACACAGCTTTTTCATTTAGAAGAGTTATCGGGAGTTAAAGGCCGATTACTCTTGTTGATGTATAGTTATACTATCAGCTTCTAACTCCCGATAGCTCCCTTAAATGAAAGAACCGTGATGCTAAACAGTACATAGCATTTGCTTTACTGCCTTAAAAGCAGTACATTTGTAACTGGAAGTTACGAAAAGAGTGTAATTTATTGGAAATGAGCATTGGGTAATCGCTCA
>NZ_QTLN01000065.1:0-2232 GCF_003602735.1 Bacteroides sp. AF39-16AC
ATCAGCCAGAGCGGCACGGTAGAAGAGACGAGCCATTACTATCCTTTCGGCGGTACATTTGCAAGTGCAGGTAATGTTCAGCCTTACAAGTACAACGGCAAGGAGTATGACTCGAAGAAAGGGCTGAACTGGTATGACTACGGGGCACGGCATTATGATGCGGCGTTGGGGAGGTTTGAGACGGTGGACCCTTCTGCTGAAAACTACTTCAAAACAAGTCTCTATGCTTATTGTGGTAACAGCCCTATCAGCAGAATAGACCCAACAGGAGCTGACTGGTATGAAGATAAACAAGGGAATTTACGTTGGCAGGAAGGCAGTGAAGCCTTAAAAGGCTATACTAATATCGGTTCATCTGCCTCTATTGCGTTAGGTAATGACAACTATCTGAACTTCTATCAGAATGGAGGTATCTTAGCCAATCAGGCTGTTAATGCTTTTGACTTGATAGCTTCCAGCGGTAAACTTCAGAATCAGTTCTTAGGTAAAACCAGTCCTTTATCTGAAGACTCTAAGTCTGCCCTTTTCAATTCTCTGAACAGTCGTTCTATAGATGCTATTGCGCGACCTATAGGCGAAGCTGCCTTTGGCTTTGGTGCCGGAGAGTTTGGCGGTATGTTGTTGGGGAAGGCAATAGGATGGGCTGTAGGAAAGGTGGCAGGAAGAGGTACTCAAAATGCAATACAATCAACTGCTCACGGAGTGCAACGGATTGCTGGAACAACGGCAACGAGAGGAGGGGTACTTTCTGTGAATGAAGTAAGAGTAACAAAGTCTGTAGGAAAGGCTTTTACTCAGGCTGATGGAGCTACAGTTTATCTTCATGAAATTACTCCCGGTAGATTTAATGCTGTTGTAGAAGGGAGGAAAGGTATAATAACAACAATGGGAAATTGGTCTCAAAAATCTATTAATAGAATAGCGAAAAATTATGGATGGAATATTAAATAAAGAAATGGTTGTTTGCTGTTTCTGCGGGAAGAGTTTACCCTTAGAAGCGGCTGTAGTTTTGAAAGTTTGGGCAAATGAGAAGAGTGAGGAGTATCAAGTATTATATTCCCATAAATCTCATTTTGTTAGAGCATTAGATAAATCAGTAATACTACATCCAGATTTATTAGAGCCTGATGCTTTAGGTTAATTCGTCGTAACGAACTACTGTCTTCCTCTGATATAGGTTGATTAAAAACCAATCTATCTAATTACTATCCTAACATCAGATATTCCATATCTTGTATGTTAGGATAGTTTTTGTTATTCTATCAGCGAGACGTAGGATACCTATTGTGTGTATGACGACCACCGTAATCTCTGCACTTGGAAGAAGCTTCCGGATGCGCAGCTCGCGGAGTATGTGTATGACAACGGTGGACGGCTGACGCAACAGGGGGAGTGCACGAACAAGACGGTTTCTTCCGATCAGGTGGTGCATGTGCAGAACTGGGCGGTACGGGTTTCCCGACGAGCCAGTTCACGAACGACACTTCGGGCTACAGTAAAGGCTCCCTGACAGGAAGCGCGGTGACTGTATCCGGCAGCAGTACTAAAATTTACAAAGGCTATTACTATGACGTCAAGGGGCGTGTAACTAAAGTCGTACAGAACAATCTTTTGGGCGGTTATGACGTGACTAATACGGTCTATACCTTTACGGGACAGCCCGCCACGGTGACGCATAGCCATACCGCAAGCGGCAAGTCCACACGTACGGAAGTCTATACCTATAGCTATGACCATGCAGACCGTGTAAGCAAGGTGGAGCATACTTTGGGAGGAACCAAAATAACTCTGGCAGACTATACGTACGATAGTTTCGGCCGTCTGAGTACCAAGTCCCTGCACGGCTCTGCGGCGAACAAGCTGACGTATGCCTATAACCTCCGCAGCTGGCTGACGGGCATCACAAGTACGCGCTTCACCCAGAACCTGTACTACAATACGGGTGTGGGTACCGCCCGCTACAACGGTAACATCAGCAGCATGACCTGGAAGTCCGGGAATGAAAGCACCGTCCGCGGCTACAAGTTCACCTACGACGGACTGGACCGGATGCTGAATGCCACCTATGGCGAAACAGCAGGTATCAGCACGAACGCGAACCGTTTCAGTGAGAACGTGACGGGCTACGACAAAAACGGTAACATCAAGGGATTGCAGCGTTACGGGCAACTCTCTTCAACCGCCTACGGCATGATAGACAACCTGACTCTCACCTTGAACGGCAATCAGTTG
>NZ_QTLN01000066.1:0-2062 GCF_003602735.1 Bacteroides sp. AF39-16AC
ATACTTCAACAAAAATATCAACTTGTGATAAGTCACTAATTGGGATAATAGTGTACTGCTTGTCCGTATATCTCTCCGTCCGTGAAGCCGTTACAACCGCTTTTCTGCACATAGTTCAGAATGTAGGTTACGCAATCGTCAATGTTCTTGGCTGGATTGCGGTAGTTCTTCGCAAAGAGCGTGTCTTCCTCCGCACGTTGTTCCAAATACATCTGTATCGTTCTCTTGAAATGGTCTGTTCCTTTCATATCGCTGTCGTTTTTATGAGTTGTCAAATAGTATGTTTCAAAATCTCCCTCCAATAAATCGGCTCAACCTCGCTCAATAGGAAGTCTATAAAGTCCTTCCGTGCGTCCTTGTTCAGTTCGTGGTAGAGTCCACGGAACACGGACATATTGCCGTTGAGGTATGTTTCCACCATGTACTCGAAGATGTTGCCCACCTCGTAGTATCTGCATTGTTGCTCCACTGTCTTGCTTCTTCTCTTTGCCATGTCGGTAGGGATTAAAGGGTGAATAACCAAAGAATGAAGCCGAAGAACAGGATAACGGAAAGAATAGCCACGATTACCCCTATTGCCACTCGGAACACTCCGTTTATTATCTCTCTGACGATGTACCAAAGGATGCCGGACACCCAAAAGGCGGTGCGCATGATTAGGGTGCATATCGCAAGCCCTATGTATTGCGCCATTTGTCTGAAATTTACCGTTGCTGTCATAGCCGTATCATTTGTTAAGTTCCACGATGCTGTCTATCCTGCCGTATAGGAAACTGCGGAGTGCGGTCTTGTCGGTAGCCTTGTATTCCGCCCAATGTCCATACTGCTTTACAATGTAGGTTCGGAGAATGTCGGAAAAGTCAAACATCCAACCTTGCAAGGGTACTGCGCTCTTGAAATAGGTGTTGCTGTTCACGTTGCGTGTAAGCCAATCCTTTTCCTCTCGGCTCAATTTCTCACCATTGTTCAGTTTGGTGCGAAGTCCGTACACCTTGCTGCCTTGCAGGTTCTCCAAACTTGGTACTTCCCATGCCACGAATTTTGTTGCTATTGCCGTTCTCATATCCGTTTTGTTTTTGATTTTTTGTTTTTTAATGCGGATTCAAGAGCTGAGGGAGTTGAGTTTCAAACTATCTTATCTGCTTCTCGTTTATCCGACATTTTTTTTAATGCGTCTTTCTGTCGCATCGGTCGTTTTCGTTTCGGGTGCTTAAAAAGGTAGGGATTAGGGAATGCAAGGTTTTTCGGAAAAATACTACCCGAAAGGCTGGAGATTTTTCCAGAAAACAGGAGGCTTGACCTTGCTTTCCCGTACAATCCCGGAGTTACCTTTGCACCCAGCACGAAAATGACTGCCTGATGCGGCTCACTGAAAGGCGCGAAAATGGAGGTAAACGGAAGTGGAGGCAGATTAGACAGGAAAACTTCAAAAGAGAAATCCGTGAAAAAGACATCCCCAACAGAAAAGAACATAGCCGGTAGCGTGAAACCGAGCAAACCATCGGCAAGGAAGTATGTTTTTATCTGTTTGGCCAAACGTGTTTGGTCGGATGGATAAAATCATTCTTCCCGGTTTGTCTGCCGTGAGTGACGGCTTGTTCCATTTATGGAATGTGCGGTCATACACGGCTTTCCGCTTCCGGCTCAAAAGGACAACGAAAAAAGAAAAATCGTCAAAACCCCGTAAAAGCACCTCTTTGGCATAAGCACAAAAGAAAGGGGCCTTGTCTCATCAGTCTAAACTATTGTTTAGGCGTGAGGCAAAGCCCTTTTCTCCGCTTATGCGGCAGTCGGCACACGTTCGTTCAAAATCTTTTTGGGCGATGGTGTGCTGACGGATAAAATCGCTTTTACGGAAAAACTTGTGTGAGAAGAAAAAATCAGGAGATTCATTTCTAAATCTCCCGTTTTATTGTTACTTTTGCATACGAAGAGTTCTTTGAAGGTTACGCAACGCACAGAAGAATAATGCAGTAGATAACTAACTAATTCGTAACCTATTACTATTATGAGCGATTACCCAATGCTCATTTCCAATAAATTACACTCTTTTCGTAACTTC
>NZ_QTLN01000067.1:0-1759 GCF_003602735.1 Bacteroides sp. AF39-16AC
GAGGGCACTGAAAAAGCCCTCCCTTCCTTTTTAAGAGAAAATATCTGCACATGCCTTACAATCCTTTTGGTTCTGTGCAGATATTTTAGTATCTTGTGTGCTACAAATCCAGACTGTCATGTTATCACAGCAACAAGATTTTATACTTAGCCCCTACACCGCTCTATATGATCTAGTGGTGCCAAAGGATAACCTTTTACGGCGTATTAATGACTTGGTGGATTTTTCTTTTGTCTACCAAGAGTTGGTTAACAAGTATTGTAGTGACAATGGACGTACTGCAGAGAGTCCTATCCGCATGTTCAAATACCTTTTGCTCAAAACCATCTATGATATCTCTGATGTAGATGTTGTTGAGCGTTCTCAATATGACATGTCATTCAAGTATTTCCTAGGTATGGCTCCCGAGGAAGGTGTCATCAATCCCAGTTCGCTCTGTAAATTCCGCAAGATGCGTCTCAAAGATATGGACTTGCTAACTCTTCTGATAAAGAAGACTGTAAGTTTGGCTGTGGAAAAAGGAATCATTACTTCCAGGACAATCATTGTTGATGCGACTCATACAGCATCAAGATCCAATCCATATTCTCCCATAGAGCTTCTCAAACTACGTAGCAAACAGTTAAGAAAAGCGCTTTATGAAGTTGACGAGGATATAAAAGATTCACTGCCGCAAAAAAATGAAGACGATGATCTGTCCCGTGAGTTGGATTATACCCAAAGGCTTCTTTCTACAATAGAGGATAACCAGGGCATGTCCAATATTCCGGCAGTCAAAAAACGTCTTAATATGTTGAGGGAAACTCTTGATGACATTCAAGACCACTATACTACGTCCATAGACGGAGACGCGAGAGTTGGTCATAAGAGTGAAGACAGTTCCTTTTTTGGTTACAAGACACATATAGCCATGAGCGATGAACGTATCATCACCGCGGCTATAGTTACTTCCGGAGATAAAGGAGACGGTCCCCAATTGAGCTCATTGGTGGAAGAGAGCAGAAAGAACGGTATGCAGGTCGATATCGTTATTGGTGATACCGCATACTCAGGAAATGAAAATCTGAAATTAGCAGAAGATGAAGAAAAAGGATTCGAGTTGATATCCAGAATACATCCTATTATTAGCAACGGATTCAGGAAGGAGGACGATAAATTCGATTTCAATAAAGATGCCGGTATGTTTGTCTGCCCTGCCGGACATATGGCTATAAGAAAAGCCAAACAAGGAAAGAGCGATGGTAAATGGAATCAAACCTGGACGTATTATTTTGATGTAGAGAAGTGTAAGGTTTGTTCACGACGGGAAGGATGTTATAAAAATGGGGCAAAGAGCAAGACTTATGGTGTTTCCATTAAGACAAGCCAACAAGAAGCCCAGCTGGAATACCAACAGACAAAAGATTTTAAAGCAAAAGCCAGGAAAAGATATAAGATTGAAGCCAAGAATTCTGAATTAAAGCACGTGTATGGCTATGAGAGAGCGCAGTCATATGGCCTGTATTGTATGCAGATGCAAGGCGCATTGGCTATTTTCGCATCAAATATCAAGAGAATTCTCAAATTAATCTAAGAGAAACAGGCAGAAAATCCATTTTTAGCCAAACAACCATCAAAAAAGAAGATAGATGGCTGCATAGGTGGCACAAAAGCTGAAAAATAAAAATAGATTGGGAACCCAAAGAAAAAGGATTCACAATCTATTTTTTGTGTATTAGGGAGAGACTTATTACAAGTGGGGAACTTTTTCAGTGCCCTC
>NZ_QTLN01000068.1:0-1653 GCF_003602735.1 Bacteroides sp. AF39-16AC
ATGTCTTTTCCTGATTTAGCTAGACGCTTTTTCTTTTTATAACCGATATCAGTAGACGGTTCTTGGAATGTTGTACTGGTTCAGTAGTCACTTCTTCCCAAGCCCTGCTGATATAGTAGACACAGCAAAGTGAGTTGTCCTGATTCTGTTGACAGTCATCCTGCTGCATTTGCAGAGCCCGTGCTTGCTTGTCCGGCAAGACTGGGTGCCCCTAAAAGAGGCATTCTGTCTTTGTCAGGTGCGCTGTCCTGCGCCTTCGCCCGGACTTGCTGTCCGGCTTTGCAAAGATATTGCATCCTTCTTTTTATTGCTACTTGTGGAAGGATATTTTTTCTTCTTCCACATTTTCTTCTGTATTCCCTTCTCCAGATGCGCCACAGCAGGTATTTTATACCCGATACTCATATGCGGTCTGCGATGGTTATAGAAATGTATGTAGCGAGCTATGACATTTCTTGCATGCCCGATTTCGTTGAACCGGCCTCGAGGATGGCTGCTTTCCGCCTTAATAATCCCGTTGATACGTTCCGCAACGGCATTGTCGGTGGGTTTGTAGTCTTCCGTCATACTGATGGCAATGCCATGTTTCTGAAGAAGTGCCACGTATGGGTCGCAACAGTATTGTACGCCACGGTCCGAGTGATGTATCAGGCCCGTAAGATTTTCATCTCCTGTCATTTCAACAGCCTGCTCTATAGCCTGTTGCAATGCATTGATGGTTGCCGATACCCGTAAGGTGTCGGCAAGCACCCATCCCACTATCTTATGGGAGTAGGCATCCGTAATCAGATGCAGATAACAGACTTCACCATTGGCAAGTGGTATATAAGTAATGTCGCTGACCCACAACTGGTTGGCTGAAGTCAAGGTCAGTCCTTTGATTAGGTTCTTCCACTTGTGGTAGCGATGGTTGGAGTTCGTCGTATGCCGGGTCTTGCGGGCAGGAAGCATCAAGCGGTGTTGCCGGAGCAATGCATAAAAGCTGTCCCGCCCAGGCATGAACTCGGCTCCAAAAAGCACGGTGAGCATAATCCACAGTTTGTAACAGCCTATACCCGGATCTTCGATACGGATATCACGGACAGCATCCAGCATGAGACGTTCCCTATGTATCTGACTCTCAATGTCAGCCTTTGACTGGTAGTAGGCTTGACGACAATGGCCAAACAGACGGCAGGCCAACGCAACTTTCAGGTTGCGCTGACTGACCAGTTCCGTTACGATTTGGCCCCAGATTTTTTTCTGATAGGGATGTTGAAGAGTTCTTCAGCACGCGTAATCATCAATTCACGGGCTTCTGTTTCCAGCTTGGAGAAAGACAGGGCTTTCTCCAGCTCTTTAATGCGCTTTTTTAATTGGGCATTTTCATCTTTGTAGGCTTCCTTGCTGCGATTGGACATATCTGGTGATTCTTGTTCAGAAGGCAAAGATAGCTCTTCTGCTAAATTTGAATACTTTTTAATCCAACTATTTAGCAAGGCAGGGCAACAAATGCCATGTGCCCGGCAAAAGGCATGCTTACTCATACCTGATTGGTAGTAAGAGTGAAGAAAAAACAGTTTTTCATCTTCACGATAAAGCTTTCGTTTTGAAGTCATAATAGTAACACATTTATTAGTTTGTAAATGTGTCTACCTATATCAGGATAAGACA
>NZ_QTLN01000069.1:0-1008 GCF_003602735.1 Bacteroides sp. AF39-16AC
TTCTAAAAAATCAGAGATATGAAAAAGATTGAAAATTCATTCGCAGTAACAGGTTTTATCGGTAAGGATGCAGAAATCCGTAGTTTTGAAACAGCAAGCGTAGCACGCTTTTCTATCGCGGTCAGCCGTGCAGACAAGACAGGTGAAGAAACCTCTTATGTTTCCGCTTTCATGGGGATTGAAGCCTGGAGAAAGAATGAAGCACTGGATTCCTTCGATGTATTGAAAAAAGGTGAGCTGATAACCGTTGAAGGCTACTTTAAGCCGGAAGAATGGACGGATTCTAAAAGTGGGGAGAAGCGTAACCGCATTGTGATGGTAGCCACCAAGTTTTATCCGGCTCCGGAAAAAGAAGAAGAAAAACCGGATCAGCCTAAACAGAAGGCTGTCTCTAAAAAGAAAAAAGCAAGCAAATGATTGAAGCGGCCTAGTGCCGCTTTTTTTTGCTACATATCCGAGAGTGTTTTTGCGTTCACGCAGTATTCTTCCCCACCCTCCCCTTCATCGGAATGACTGTTCTCATTCCCGGTTTGCCCGTAGTCATCCGCTATGCGGCTGATTATGGGCAAACCAGAAAAGAGAAGTTCCAAACGTGGGCGGGATTGCAATGGTCATCATCCGGAGCTTCGGCATTGCCGAAACAACCTCCTTCTTCCGTATTGCAGTTCCTTCCTTTTACCGTTTGTCCCGGCAGTCCGTTGCTAACCCGTTCCCCCCCTGTCACTTGTGGCAGGGAGATAGGAATACGGTTTTGCAAGCAAAACCGTATGGTTTGTTTTACTTTCCGTACTGCCCTTTTCCTTGTTTTCTGCCTCCCCTAATGTGCTTTTTTCATAGCTCCATCTGAGATCCTTTGTTTTTGAACGGCAAATTTATTTCGGTGGATGGATACGAAAGAGTTCCGGTCTTCGCCCCTTTGTCCCGAAAAAAATAACGCCGGACGGCTTCGCTGTCCCCAACATTTTTTGTCGTCCAAAACTTTTCTTAATCCCTCCTTCCTTATTGTTG
>NZ_QTLN01000069.1:1018-1645 GCF_003602735.1 Bacteroides sp. AF39-16AC
TTTTCTTAATCCCTCCTTCCTTATTGTTGTGTGCCGTAAAAAAAAGGCTCATAAACTCAGATGGGGCATGAAAGCTCAAAAAAAAAGTCGGCAGAAAGAAAAGGCCATCCCGGAAAGGGGTTTTAAAAAAAGGTCTTTAAATCTAGCTGAAGCATAAAATTAGAAGTTTAACAAACTAAGTAGCAGAAGTATATGCAAATCATTCAATTTGTTTTTTCGGTCATCATCGCTCTTTGTGCAGTGGCTATGTTTGTCGGAGCGGTAATAACGCCAAGTCCGATAAAGGTTGTGTCGGTTACGTTGTTGGCTCTTATTTGCCTATTCTCCTTGTTTCTCGTGAAATTGGCTTATTGTGAAATGAAATCTAAAAATGATATACTATGAAAGTGTCAGAACAATTTAAAAGTACCATCAAGGCATACCTTGATAATATGGCAGCGGTGGATAGTCTGTTTGCTCCAGTCTATCAAAAACCTACAAAGAATATAGATAATTGCATTACCTATATTTTAAACCAAGTGAAGAAAAGCGGTTGCTGTGGTTTTAGTGATGATGAAATTTTTGGTATGGCGTTGCACTATTATCCCAATTAGATTATTATCCAAAGTCGCATACAAATAGTGTTGA
>NZ_QTLN01000007.1:0-186362 GCF_003602735.1 Bacteroides sp. AF39-16AC
CATGTGCAGATATTTTCTCTTAAAAAGGAAGGGAGGGCTTTTTCAGTGCCCTCTGATGAATGCCTCCTCTTTTTGTTATCAATTCCGTATCTTTTCCCTTATCCGTTCAAGATGGGAAAGAAAAATCTTCGGAGGGGAAGATAACATGTAAGGATAAACCGTACCTTTGCACTGTTTTTAATCAGGAATAGCAAGAAAGTTATGGATTCAATGAAAATCAATAAGGTGCAGATACGTAATCTGCAGATTGAAGATTATGACCAGTTGGCACAATCGTTTACGCGCGTTTATTCAGACGGAAGCGATGTGTTCTGGACGCACAAACAAATAGAAAAACTGATACGCATCTTCCCCGAGGGGCAGATTGTGACGGTGGTTGACGAGAAAATCGTGGGCTGTGCGCTTTCCATCATAGTGAACTACGATGATGTGAAGAACGACCACACTTACGCCCAGGTTACGGGCAAGGAGACTTTCAACACCCACAATCCGAAAGGCAACATACTTTATGGCATCGAAGTCTTTATCCATCCTCAATACCGTGGCCTGCGTCTGGCACGCCGTATGTATGAATACCGCAAGGAACTTTGCGAGACATTGAACTTGAAGGCAATCATGTTTGGCGGACGTATCCCCAACTACTACAAATATGCCGATCAAATCCGCCCCAAGGAGTACATAGATAAGGTGAAGCAAAAGGAAATCTTCGACCCGGTGCTGACCTTTCAGCTCTCTAACGACTTCCACGTGCGCAAGGTGATGCGCAACTACCTTCCCAATGATGAGGAGTCCAAGCACTACGCCTGCCTGCTGCAATGGGACAATATCTATTACCAAGCCCCCACACAAGAGTTCGTAAACCCCAAAACCACCGTCCGCGTCGGTCTGGTGCAATGGCAGATGCGTACCTATAAGACACTGGACGACCTCTTTGAGCAAGTGGAGTTCTTTGTGGATGCCGTGAGCGACTACAAGAGTGACTTTGTCCTTTTTCCCGAATACTTCAACGCACCGTTGATGGCAAAATTCAACAACGAGGGCGAGTCGCAGGCTATCCGCGGGCTGGCGGCCTATACCGAGGAAATCAAGGAGCGTTTCGTCAAGCTCGCCATCAGCTATAACATCAACATTATTACGGGCAGTATGCCGCTTATCAAGGAAGACGGGCTGCTATACAACGTAGGATTCCTCTGCCGACGTGACGGAAGTTATGAAATGTACGAAAAGATACATGTCACTCCCGACGAGATAAAGTCCTGGGGACTGAGCGGAGGCAAGTCCATCCAAACTTTCGATACGGACTGTGCTAAGATAGGCGTGCTGATATGCTACGATGTAGAGTTCCCCGAACTGAGCCGCATCATGGCGGACCAAGGCATGCAGATACTCTTTGTTCCTTTCCTTACCGATACGCAGAATGCTTACAGCCGCGTAAAGGTGTGCGCCCATGCTCGTGCCATCGAAAACGAGTGCTTTGTAGTGATAGCCGGCAGTGTAGGCAATCTTCCCCGCGTGCACAACATGGACATCCAGTATGCCCAGTCCGGTGTGTTCACTCCCTGCGACTTCGCTTTCCCCACAGACGGCAAGCGTGCGGAAGCCACTCCGAATACCGAAATGATTCTTGTGTCGGATGTGGATCTGGACTTGCTGAATGAACTGCATACCTACGGCAGTGTACGCAACTTGAAAGACCGGAGAAGCGATCTGTATGAGGTGAAAATGAAAAAATGACCCTCTTCCGGATGCCACACTTCATCGTCCCGAATGCCATAGGTTAGCGTTCCGAATGCCACGGGTTCCGGACAACGAAGTGTGGCATTTCAGTTGCCGAAGTGTGGCATTCGGGACGATGAAGTGTGGCATTTCGGATGGTAATTCCATTACTTATCCGTATCTTTACACGATTTTACTCTAAAAAAACAAAACAATGGCATTATGTGGACGAAGTCTTGACCGGAAAGAAAATGCCTGAAAACCTGATGTATTACTTCCTCTCCTTCGACGAGACATTGGATTGCTTCGGAGTGGTGAACCATTACCTCAACGAATTCACGTTATATTATACTCATGGCAGCAGCGGCAGTTGATTGTCAACCGTCGCTGATACTTTTATTATTTCTTTTAATATAATACTTTATTATTCTTTCCCATGCTGTTCTCAACACGATTATTGCTGATTGCGGCAATGACATTCGCAGAATTCTACATGCCGTTTGTTGAACTCAGCAAAGCAGCCCTCTCATTTGCAGTTTTCAACGTAGTTTTTAGGCCGCTTGTTTGAGCTAAATTTACGTTTTTTGCCGTTTTTTGCTTAGGGAACCCGTGGATTCTGGGGATTTTTAGAAAGGTCATATCAAACGAATATTCCCCCCACATCCATTGAACTGACGCCAAATAAAACATTTTATCGCACTTAGCTAGCTTTTTCCACCTAAAAAGTCTCTTGTATCTAAGTTTTTTGTAAATTTGCACCCTTAAAATAGAGAAGATGGCTTTTGACGTATCAAGAAATATGCCAGTCAAGAGTATCTTCAATCGTAAATTGTCAAATAGTAAATATCAAGATGGGTAAGAAGTTTGCCGAATATTCGAAGCTTGACCTTTCCGATGTGAACGGGAAAGTGTTGGAGAAATGGGACGAAAACCAGGTTTTCGCCAAGAGTATGACAGAACGTGAAGGTTGTCCTTCTTTCGTATTTTTCGAAGGACCTCCCTCGGCCAATGGTATGCCGGGCATTCACCACGTAATGGCTCGCTCCATTAAGGACATTTTCTGTCGTTACAAGACAATGAAGGGATTTCAGGTAAAGCGCAAGGCCGGATGGGACACTCATGGGCTTCCCGTGGAACTGGGTGTGGAAAAGGCGCTCGGCATCACCAAAGAGGATATTGGCAAGACCATTTCAGTGGCAGAATACAACGCCGCCTGCCGCAAGGACGTCATGAAGTTCACCAAAGAGTGGGAAGACCTGACTCACAAGATGGGCTACTGGGTGGACATGAAGAACCCCTACATCACTTACGACAACCGCTACATCGAAACCTTGTGGTGGCTGTTGAAGCAACTCTACAAGAAAGGACTGCTTTATAAAGGATATACCATACAGCCGTATTCTCCCGCTGCCGGTACGGGACTCAGCTCGCACGAGCTGAACCAGCCCGGATGCTACCGCGACGTGAAAGACACGACCGTGGTGGGGCAGTTCAGGATAAAGAACCCGAAGCCGGAAATGGCAGAGTGGGGGACTCCCTACTTCCTGGCATGGACTACCACTCCGTGGACATTGCCCAGCAATACCGCGCTCTGTGTAGGGCCTAAGATAGACTACGTTGCCGTGCAGACCTACAACGGCTATAGCGGCGAGAAAATGACCGTCGTCCTGGCAAAGGCGCTGCTCTATACCCACTTCAACAAAAAAGCGGAAGGCATTGCATTAGAGGACTATAAGCCGGGTGATAAGCTGATACCGTTCAAGGTGGTGGGCGAATATAAAGGCCCGGACCTGATAGGCATGGAGTACGAACAGCTCATCCCGTGGGTGAAGCCGATAGACGTGGCCGAAGACGGCAGTTGGACTGCCAGCGACAAAGGTTTCCGCGTAATCGCGGGTGATTATGTGACGACCGAAGACGGTACGGGTATCGTACACATCGCCCCGACCTTTGGTGCGGACGATGCCTTTGTGGCCCGTGCTGCAGGCATACCTTCCCTGTTCATGATAAACAAGAAAGGTGAAACCCGCCCGATGGTGGATCTCACCGGTAAGTTCTATCTGATAGATGAACTGGATGAGGATTTCGTAAAGGCATGTGTCAACGTGGACCTCTATAAGGACTATCAGGGCAAGTGGGTGAAGAATGCCTACGACCCCCAATTCACTGTAGACGGCAAGTACGACGAACAAGCCGCACAAGCTGCCGAATCGCTGGATATTGAAATCTGCATGATGATGAAAGCCGCCCGCCAGGCATTCAAGATAGAAAAGCATGTACACAACTATCCGCACTGCTGGCGTACGGACAAACCCGTATTGTACTATCCGCTGGATAGCTGGTTCATCCGCAGCACTGCTTGCAAGGAACGTATGATAGAGTTGAACAAGACCATCAACTGGAAGCCGGAAAGCACCGGTACGGGACGTTTTGGCAAGTGGCTGGAAAACCTGAATGACTGGAACCTCAGCCGTTCGCGCTATTGGGGTACTCCGCTGCCCATCTGGCGCACGGAGGACAATAGCGAGGAAAAATGTATCGAGTCTGTAGAAGAGCTCTACAACGAAATAGAGAAATCCGTGGCTGCCGGCCTGATGCAGTCCAACCCCTACAAGGACAAAGGCTTCCAGCCGGGCGTATACACCGAAGAGAATTACGACAAGATAGACCTGCACCGTCCTTACGTGGACGATGTCATCCTTGTTTCCAAAGACGGCAAGCCGATGAAACGCGAAACGGACTTGATTGACGTTTGGTTCGATTCCGGTGCCATGCCTTATGCACAAATACACTATCCGTTCGAGAATAAGGAACTGCTGGATAGCCACCAGGTATATCCTGCCGATTTCATCGCCGAAGGGGTGGATCAGACACGCGGTTGGTTCTTCACGTTGCACGCCATCGCCACGATGGTGTTCGACAGCACCGCCTACAAAGCCGTCATCTCCAATGGTCTGGTGCTCGACAAGAACGGAAACAAGATGTCCAAGCGCTTGGGCAATGCCGTAGACCCCTTCTCGACCATCGAGAAATACGGTTCCGACCCGTTGCGCTGGTACATGATTACCAACTCCTCTCCGTGGGACAACCTCAAGTTCGACGTGGATGGCGTGGAAGAGGTGCGCCGCAAGTTCTTCGGAACACTCTATAACACCTATTCATTCTTCGCCCTCTATGCCAATGTGGACGAATTTGAATACAAGGAAGCCGACGTGCCCATGACGGAACGTCCCGAGATAGACCGCTGGATTCTCTCCGTGCTGAATACGCTGGTGAAGAACGTGGATACCTGCTACAATGAATACGAACCCACAAAGGCGGGACGTCTCATTTCCGAATTCGTGAATGACAACCTCTCCAACTGGTATGTCCGCCTGAACCGCAAACGTTTCTGGGGCGGTGGTATGACGCAGGACAAGCTCTCTGCATTCCAGACACTCTATACATGCCTCGAAACCGTGGCTAAGCTGATGGCACCCATCGCTCCGTTCTATGCTGATATGCTCTATTCCGACCTGACCGAAGTTACCGGACGCGACAACGTCGTTTCCGTACACCTTGCCAAGTTCCCCGAGTATAAGGAGGAAATGATAGACAAGGAACTGGAAGCCCGTATGCAGATGGCGCAAGACGTCACTTCCATGGTATTGGCATTGCGCCGCAAAGCAGATATTAAGGTTCGTCAGCCATTATACACAGCATGGATACCTATCACAAATGAGGATATGGAAAGACGTCTTAACGCAGTAAAGCATTTAATAGAGGCTGAAGTTAATGTTAAATCCTTAACATTAATGAGTAGTAATACTATTGGGATGATTATAAAACGCGTCAAATGTGATTATAAAAAGATGGGGCCCAAGTTTGGCAAACTGATGAAGTCCATAGCTATAGCTGTAGAAGAACTTTCTCAAGAAGAAATATTAAAATTCGAATCAGAAAGGAAATACTCTTTGAAAATAAATGATACAGTTGCTGTTATAGAACTTAGTGATGTGGAAATATTAACAGAAGACGCTCCTGGCATGTTGACAATGACGAATGGTAATCTAACAGTAGGTTTAGATATTGAGATAACGGAAGAACTTCGATTTGAAGGTATTGCTCGTGAATTAGTAAATCGTATCCAAAATATACGTAAATCAAGTGGTCTTGAAATTACTGATAAAATAAAAATAACACTATCTAAAAATCCACAAACAGATAGTGCAGTAATTAATAATAAAGACTATATTTGTAACCAAGTTTTGGGGACTTCTCTAGAACTTAAGGATTTTATTGAAAATGGTACCGAAATAGAGTTTGAAAACTTCAAACTCCATGTGAGCATTGTTAAAGAATAATTAATTAAACATGTAAAGTTATGGCAGAAAAGACAAGATACTCAGATGCAGAATTGGAAGAATTCCGTGCTATCATTTTAGAAAAGTTGGAATTGGCACAACGTGACTATGAACTATTAAAGGCCAGCCTAACAGGTGCAGATGGTAACGATACCGACGATACATCTCCTACTTATAAAGTGTTGGAGGAGGGCGCTAATACTTTGTCTAAGGAAGAAACAACACGTTTAGCACAGCGTCAACTAAAGTTCATCCAAGGATTACAAGCTGCTTTAGTACGTATTGAAAACAAAACATACGGTATTTGTCGTGAAACTGGTAAGTTGATTCCGGCAGAACGCTTACGTGCTGTGCCCCATGCTACCTTAAGCATAGAAGCTAAAAATAACGGCAAGAAATAGAAATGGGTAATTTTTTCACCAAAAGTCGAATTGCGTTACTTGTTATTTTTTCGGTATTAATTATCGACCAGATAATAAAAGTATGGATAAAAACACATATGTATTGGCACGAAAGTATACGTGTCACAGATTGGTTTTATATATACTTTACAGAAAATAATGGTATGGCTTTCGGTATGGAAATATTAGGAAAGCTGTTTTTGACGTCATTTCGTATTGTTGCTGTAACAATCATAGGATGGTTCTTATATAAATTTGTAAAACAAGGTGTTAAAACTGGATTTATAATCTGTATATCACTTATCCTTACTGGAGCATTAGGAAATATAATTGATAGTGTATTTTATGGTGTACTGTTTAATGAAAGTACTCATTCCCAGATAGCCTCTTTTCTACCTGAAGGAGGAGGGTATGCTTCCTTATTTTATGGTAAGGTAGTAGATATGTTTTATTTCCCTATCATTGATACTAACTGGCCCCAGTGGCTACCATTTATCGGTGGACAGCATTTTATTTTCTTTAGTCCGATTTTTAACTTTGCTGATGCAGCAATAAGTTGTGGTATTATCTCACTATTGTTATTCTATAGCAAATATTTGAATGAAGTTTTTCATACTGTAACTCCTAATTTAACGAAAATCGGAAAGAACGGAATAAAAATTGGCATTACTTGTATCGCATTAGGTTGGCTCATTGGTTATATATTTAATGATATCAAGTTATTTGTAGACATGTTAATGCAAGGTTGCATTCTAATTTTGATAGGGATTACTGTATATATTATTGGCAAAATAAAGAAAAATAAGAAATAGTTATATCCTTAACTAATGTTAGAGGAATAAATTATAAATGAAAGGAATAAATCGAATTCAATGGTGTAGCGTGGTCCTTCTGGCGTTCAGTCTGACGGCTTGTAAGGTGAAAAGACCTGAAACCGTCCTTCCGGATGCCAAGATGGAAAACGTACTTTATGATTATCACATAGCCAAAGCTATGGGTGAAGAAGTGCCGTATAACGAAAGTTATAAGCGGGTGCTATACATTGAATCGGTTTTCAAGAAATATGGCATTACTCAGGCCGATTTTGACTCTTCTATGGTCTGGTTTGCCCGTAACCCGGAAGTACTTACCAAAATCTACGAGAAAGTGAATGTACGGTTGAAAGCCGAGAGAGACGGTATCAACCACTTGATTGCCCTGCGTGACAACAAGCCGAAAGAATCACTTCCCGGAGACAGTATCGACGTGTGGATATGGCAGCATATCTATCAGTTGACGGGTATGCCCCTGGACAACAAGATAACGTTTACGTTGCCATCAGACACCAATTTCCACGACCGTGACACGCTGCGCTGGAGCGTGCGCTTCCGTTTCCACAACGGTGCACCGGACAGCATACATGCTCCGTTGATGGCGATGCAGATTCTTTACGAAAAGAATGACAGTGTCATCAGTGCCATTCGGAAAGTACAAGACACAGGTGTGGAAACGCTCACCTTGTTTGCCGATACTTTAGGAGAAATCAAGGAAATACGCGGGTTCATCTATTATCCGCAGCAGGAGACTCCACAGCCTTTGCTGGCAGACCGTATCTCATTGATGCGCTATCACGCCACGGACAGCTTGGTCATTGCCCCAAAGGACAGCCTTCAGCAGGCGACAGACTCCCTTCGCAAAGACAGTATCGGAAAACCTGAGAAATTGAAACCTCTGGAAATTCAGGAGCAGGAAAATACCACGACTCCCAGAACCATACGTCCCCGTCCGAAAGCATGAAACGCTACGCTTCCCATTTTCTGTTTCTTCCCGGGCATGGCTATCTGAAACAATATGTGGTGGAGATAGGTGAAGGACAATGTGTATCACGTATCTTCCCATTGACAGAAGAGGTGGAGAATACGGAATGGCTACCGGGAGTCATAGCTTTGCTTACGGAGGCGGAAACAGACTATCCTCATTTTGATACGTGCTGCAATATACTGACGGCAATCCCTCCGCTTATCGAGGAAGAATTGCCTTATTTGATTCCCTGGTTGTTTTTTCCTTTTGATTTTACTACAATGCAGCCTGGCGCCGGAACTCAGCGCAAACTACTGCTGTGGCAATAGCCACGTTCAATGACTCCGAGGTCTCACGGCTGGCGGGATAATTCGGTATGTATAGTTTGCGGTTGATGAGTGCCTCCACTTCTTTTCCGATGCCATTTCCTTCATTACCCATCACAATCAGCCCATTTTTCGAGAGCGGTTGTCCGTACATATTCTCTCCGTCCAGGAAAGTGCCGTAAACGGGAATATCCTTCAGTGAGCGGATGAACTCGGGTAGGGGAGTATAATGCAGTCTGACGCGTGCGATACCTCCCATCGTGGCCTGCACAGTTTTGGGATTATAGATATCCACCGTGTTGGGCGAACAGAAAATATGCTCTATCCCAAACCAATCAGCAAGGCGGACAATCGTTCCCAGGTTACCGGGGTCTTGCACATCATCCAAAGCCAGACAGAGGGAGTGGCTGATGACGGAAATATCCGTCTCCTCATCCGGCTGCCGGAACACAGCCAGCACTTGTTGGGGAGTTTTCAGCAGGCTGGCACGCGAAAGTTCCTCCTCCGATACTTCCGTGACATCTGTTACGGTGGAGAGAGGGCGGTTCCGGGAAAGCCATTCTGAAGTTGCCAGCAAGAACTGACAAGGAAAATGTCCCAACAAATCCCCTACGAGTTTAGGTCCTTCTGCCAGAAATACCTTGTCGGCCTTCCGGTTCTTTTTCTGCTCCAACGAGTGGATATATTTAATGCGATTTTTACTTAATGCCATAGGACACACATGTTATCATTTGACAAAAATACGTGATTATTTCAATATAATCAAAAACTCTGCACTCTTCCGGCGTTTTTTATTTCGGGAACAAAAAAATACAAGTATATTTGTAGCTGTTTATGCGCAATTAATGACTCGGTATGAATAAAGGTTTCCGCTACGCGATACTTACTACTATCGTACTTTTGTTGGCTTCCTGTTCTTCTACCAAATATGTGCCGGACGGCTCGTATTTGCTGGATGAAGTGCGCATACATACTGATAATAAGGAAGTAAAACCATCCAATCTCTCCATGTACATCCGCCAGAATCCCAATGCGAAGTGGTTCAGCTTGATAAAGACCCAGTTGTATGTCTACAACTGGTCCGGACGGGACTCTACACGCTGGATAAACCGTACATTGAGGAAATTAGGTGATGCCCCGGTCATATACAGTGAGGAGGAAACCAACCGGACCAGGGAAGAAATCACTAAGGCTGTGCAGAATATGGGCTATATGGGCGCCCTGGTGGAACCGGTACGCCAAGTCAAGAAGAAAAAGATGAAGTTGGTCTATAAGGTGACGACCGGCAAGCCCTATAAAGTGCGTACCTTGAAATATGATATCCGGGACAGTAAAATAAAGGAATACATGCGGCAGGATTCCGCAGTAACCCTATTGTCCGAAGGCATGTATTTTGATGTCAATGTACTGGATGCAGAACGCCAGCGTATCACAAACAAACTGCTTCAGAATGGATATTACAAGTTCAACAAAGAGTACATATCCTATACCGCAGATACCGTCCGTAATTCTTATCTGGTAGATTTGACGTTGCACTTGGCTCCATACAGGCAGCACAACGAGGATACACCGCAGAATCACCGGCAATACACTATCAATAAAGTGAGTTTCATTACCGACTATAATGTGTTGCAGGCATCTGCCTTGAACAGCATTGAGGTGAATGATTCATTGCATTACAAAGGATTCCCCATCTACTACAAAGACAAGCTTTATCTGCGTCCCAAAGTGCTGACCAACAATCTGCGCATCATTCCGGGAACTCTCTACAACGAGCAGAACGTGCAGCGTACCTACTCCAACTACGGACGCCTGCAAGCCCTGAAATATACCAATATCCGTTTTTTCGAAGTGCAGCAGAGTGACAGTGCAAAGCTCAACGCCTATGTGATGCTGACCAGAGGCAAGCATCAGTCCGTATCCTTTGAAGTGGAAGGCACAAACTCTGCCGGCGACCTGGGAGCTGCCGCTTCGGTGGCTTTTCAGCACCGCAACATGTTCAAAGGTTCCGAAACATTCATGTTCAAACTACGTGGGGCATACGAGGCTGTGTCCGGTTTGCAGAGCTCCTTGAATCAAGACTACATAGAATTAGGTGCGGAAGCAACCATCAACTTCCCACGGTTTATGTTTCCCTTTGTATCCAGCGATTTCAAGCGGAGGATAAGGGCTACTACAGAATTCGGATTGCAATATAACTACCAGATGAGACCCGAATTCACGCGCATTGTAGCATCTGCCGGATGGAGCTACAAATGGGGGGTACAACAACAGCGTTCGCAGCATCGCATTGATTTGCTGGACATCAACTATCTGTATATGCCCAGCATAGACCAGACATTCAAAGAGGATTATCTGGAGAAAGACGAGAACTACATCCTCAAATACAATTATGAAGACCGCTTTATTGTCCGCACCGGCTATAGC
Source organism: Bacteroides sp. AF39-16AC (assembly GCF_003602735.1). NCBI lineage: Bacteria > Pseudomonadati > Bacteroidota > Bacteroidia > Bacteroidales > Bacteroidaceae > Bacteroides > Bacteroides sp. AF39-16AC. The sequence goes on from NZ_QTLN01000007.1 coordinate 10,993, forward strand.
TATATCTACAACAGTGCCGGAAGAGCATTGATGAATAACTCCGGTATCGGAAATTCCTATACCATCCGCCTCAATTTTGAATCGGCGGGTAACTTGTTGTATGCTGTGGCAAAGCTCGGAGGAATGAAGAAGAATGCATCGGGGGAATACACTTTGTTGAACATTCCTTTTGCCCAATACCTGAAAGGCGATTTTGACTTTGCCAAGAATCTGGTCATTGACAACCGCAATTCATTGGCATTTCATTTTGGTGCCGGTATCGCCATTCCATATGGCAATGCAACAATGCTTCCATTTGAGAAACGCTACTTCTCCGGTGGCGCCAACAGTGTGCGCGGATGGTCTGTACGTGATTTGGGGCCCGGTTCTTTCCCCGGCGATAATAACTTCATGAACCAGTCGGGAGACATCAAGCTGGATGCCAGCATTGAATACCGCACACGGTTGTTCTGGAAATTCAGAGGAGCCCTCTTTGTAGATGCCGGGAATATCTGGACAATACGGGATTATAAAGACCAGCCGGGAGGTCAGTTTGAATTTGACAAGTTCTATAAACAGATTGCCGTGGCATATGGTTTAGGATTGCGTCTTGACTTGGATTTCTTTGTATTGCGTTTCGACGGGGGTATGAAGGCCGTCAATCCGGCGTATGAGAAGAAAAAAGACCGTTATCCCATTATCCATCCTAAATTCAGCCGCGATTTTGCCTTCCACTTTGCTGTGGGATATCCGTTCTAATGGGAAGTGGAAAGGTGAAAATGGTTATTGGGCATCTATGCACCCAGCCATTTTCAACTTTCACCTTTCCATTTTCAACTTTTAATTAAAAGCGTAATAGCTGTCAATCATCGTCGCCTGACGTGCTGCTGCCACACCTTGGGCATCCAGCGTCACTGTCATTTCCTCACCGTTCGGAAGGGTCATTTGTGCAGTGCCGTCATTGTTCATTTGCAGCAATTCTGTGCTGACACCATCGGCAACAACATTCCAAGTATTCAACTCTTTGTTGTAAATGAGTTCCATAGAAGCAGTCTCACCTTCTTTGGTGATAGAATAGCCGTTTTCAAGTGTCTCTACCAGGTAGTCACCGTTTTCGCCTTTCACTTTCTTTACATCACCAATGCTGGCCATAGGGTTTGAACCACTCCAGAATTCGATGGAGTTGATGACCAATGCATCGGCCAGATAGCAAACGCCATATACCGGGATAATATTGAATGCCAGATAAACCAGTTCGTTTACAAACTTGGTACCAATACCTTGATTCCAGCTGACCAGTTTACTATGCAGTCCAAAAGAACCGATACAAGAACTGAAAAGAAACGAGCCGCAAATCATTACGGTCGCAGCCATCTTCAAATTGAACTTTTTCATAATCACTCTTTTTTATTTTACTGTGTTTAATTAGCTTTATAGCTCATCGAGTTATTTTAAGCATCCGCAAATATAGGATTTTTTACGAAAATACATCCTATTTGAGCTTAAAATCTGTTTTCAGTAAAACGGAAGTGTCTATTTACGAGCCTTTTGGAAAAGAGCTTTTCTTATCCAGCGGTCAACGGCAAACTTGCCCGGACCTATGATATACATCAATATGAACACTACCAGATATACAAAAGCCAACTCTTTCGTGGCAAACGGGTCATTACCATGAATTACAAAAAAGGCAACAGCCATTGTAAACACCATTGGTATCATAGCCAAACGATAGAGAAAACCTATAATGAATGCCATGGAACATGCCAATTCACCAAAGATAGCCAGTCCTAAAGACAGCGGACTGCCTACACCCAGCGGGTCAGGGAAAACGGCCGACAGCTCTTGAAAGTTAGTCCACTTCTGGATGCCGTGGTTCATTAATAATATACCGAATACAATTCTTGCAATCAATAGCATAGCAGATGTTGCCGTTCCGTCCGGTTTGACAGGAAATAAAAGTCGTTTTAACATATTCATTCGTTTTTAAGTTCGTATATGAACTATAACAAATATTACTCAATAAAAGTTTACTCCCGTTTCAACGGTTTGATGATAATCCGTAAAGACGGGTCATAGGTAAAGTAACTCCACATCCAGTCTACGAAGATGAAAAGACGGTTCTTTACACCCACAATACTCATCAAATGGATGAATAGCCACACAGCCCATGCCGGAAAACCGCCAAAACGCAGTTTCTTAAGCTCGACTACGGCATGATTGCGGCCAATGGTCGCCATGGAGCCTTTGTTTTGATATATAAACGGCTGCAACGGCAGGCCTGTTTCTGCACGCTGCAAGTTCCTTATCAAGTTGCGGGCCTGCTGGATGGCTGGTTGCACCACTTGCGGGTGTCCTTTGGGATACTCCTCAGAAATCATAAGGGCCGTATCCCCGATAGCGAAAATATTGGGATATTGAGAAAGACGGTTATAAGTGTCCACCTTCAAGCGGTTTCCCGGTCCATAGGCATCGGCAGGCAATCCTTGAAGGCTGTTTGCCTTGACACCGGCCACCCAGAATACATTTTTGGTATCGATGGCAGTCCCGTCATTCAATGCCAATTGATAATTCTCGTATCCCATCACCCGTTGGTTCAATTTGATTTCCACATCACGCTTCTTCAGATAATCGGCCACTTCTTTGGAAGACTCTTCTGAAAAAGCAGACAAGAGCCGGGAAGAGCCATCCAACAAGATGATACGCATCTCATTGATATTCAAGTCCGGATAGTCTTGAGGAAGGACAAACTTCCTCATCTCGGCCAAAGCACCAGCCAACTCTATTCCCGTAGCTCCACCGCCTACAATGGCAAAGGTCATCAGACGCCTGCGCTCTTCTTTATTACCGGTGTTCTGGGCTTGTTCAAAACTATCCAATATCTGGTTTCGGTTGAACAAGGCTTCCGAAGTATTCTTTAGTGCCATGGTCTGTTTTTCCAGCCCGTCGTTTCCAAAATAATTTGTGTTGCAGCCGGTGGCAATGACCAAATAGTCGTATGCCAGCGTGCCGATGGAAGTCTCCAGCAGATTGTGTTCCGGGAAGACTTGCTGTGCTTCACAAATACGTATATGGAAATGCTCTCTTTTTTTGAAGATTTTTCGGTATGGGAATGATATGGCACTCGGTTCAATACCTGCTGTGGCCACTTGATAGAGTAACGGTTGGAAGATGTGATGGTTATTCTTATCCAGTAAAACTATCTGAAACTTGTTGCTTTTCAATTTTCGTGCCAGCTTTAATCCGCCAAAGCCGCCGCCTACGATTACCAGTCGTTTCTGTCCCTCTTTATCGGGAATGTCCATTGCTGTTTTCATAATTCAATATCATGTTGTTCTTTGTAATATTAAAATAACAGTATAAATCGAGGAAAGTTCTATAAATGATGTAGTTAAAAAGAGTGAACCCCACATGCAATGTAGAAATGAACATTAAAAGAGAAAAATTGGAAACAAAAAGAACAGTAACATTGTTGTAATGAAGAACATAAAAACTAACTTTGCCACGGAAGTTTTCTACAAGTAAATGGACACTAAATTGACAAAATGGATATTACCAATATTGATGCTGATTACAGAAACGGCTGTTCATGCACAAACACACCTTGCAGAAGCAAAAAACTCTGTGGACTCAATTTCTACGTATCCGATAGACTCGCTTCCCAAGAAACGCAGTTTTTTCGGAAAAATTTTGAATTACTTCAACGATGCCAACAAAGAAAAGAAAAACAAGAAATTTGATTTCAGCATTATAGGCGGGCCTCATTATTCCAGTGACACCAAATTTGGAATCGGACTGGTGGCGGCAGGACTCTACCGTACCGACCGGAACGATAGTATTCTCCCTCCGTCCAATGTCTCTCTGTATGGGGATGTCTCCACAGTGGGATTCTATTTGCTGGGAGTACGTGGAAACCATCTGTTTCCCCAAGACAAATACCGGTTGAACTACAATCTGTATTTCTATTCTTTCCCAAGCCTTTACTGGGGACAAGGATATGACAATGGAGCCAATGATGACAATGAGAGTGAATACGATCGCTTTCAGGCGCAGGTTAAGGTGGACTTCATGTTCCGGATGGCACGTAACTTTTATATCGGTCCGATGACAACATTTGATTACGTGTATGGACATGACTTTGAAAAACCGGAATTATGGAAAGGAATGAAAGCGCGTAGCACCAACGTGAGCTTGGGGTTTTCCTTGTTGTATGATTCACGCGATTTTCTGACAAATGCCTATAAAGGATATTACCTACGGATAGACCAGCACTTCAGTCCGGCCTTTTTGGGAAATAAATATGCATTCAGCAATACGGAACTGACGACCAGCTATTACCAGTCCGTGTGGAAGGGTGGGGTGTTGGCAGGCCAGTTCCATACTCTGCTGAACTACGGAAATCCGCCCTGGGGACTGATGGCAACATTGGGAAGTTCCTATTCTATGCGTGGCTATTATGAGGGGCGCTACCGTGACAAGTGTGCAATGGATGTCCAGCTGGAACTACGCCAACATGTATGGAAGCGAAATGGAGTTGCCGTATGGGTAGGGGCGGGAACCATATTCCCGAATTTCTCGGAATTGGAGGCCAGGCATATTCTTCCTAATTATGGTTTCGGCTACCGCTGGGAGTTCAAAAAGAGAGTAAACGTACGTTTGGATTTAGGTTTTGGCAAACACCAGACCGGATTTATATTCAATATCAATGAAGCTTTTTAGAGACATAAAAAAATGGTTCGACAATCAGGAACATTTGTTCTATCTGTTTCTGGTCATTCTGATAGTGCCCAATGTAGTGCTATGCTTTACAGAACCCATATCATGGACGGCAAAGATATGTAATATCCTGCTACCCCTTTCTATATATTATGCTGTAATGGCTTGGTCGAGAAACTGTGGCAGGACATTCTGGCTGCTATTTCCGTTCATCTTCTTCGGAGCCTTCCAGCTTGTATTGCTGTATCTTTTCGGTCAGTCCATTATCGCAGTGGATATGTTTCTGAATCTGGTGACAACCAATTCGAGCGAGGCGCTGGAACTGCTGGACAATCTGATACCTGCCATCGTTATTGTGGTAGTGCTCTATATACCTGCATTAATTCTGGCAACCATATCCATTGTACACAAACGCAGACTGTCCGAAGCATTCATCCGGCAAGCTCGCCGTCGCACTCTGTATGTGTTGTCTGCCGGAATATTATCCTTAGGCACTGCTTATTTGACAGATAACCGGTATGAGCCGAAATCCGAACTGTATCCTGCCAACGTATGCTACAACATAGCACTTGCTTTTCAACGGACGGCCCAGACGCGGAATTATCACAAGACCTCTAAAGATTTTACCTTTCATGCTAGAAGTACTCATCAGGCTGATGAAAGGGAAGTATATGTAATGGTGGTGGGAGAAACCTCACGGGCATGCAACTGGGCTTTGTACGGCTACGAACGGGAGACTAACCCGGGACTGTCGGGCATTGGCGGACTGACAGCTTTCAGCCATGTGCTGACAGAATCAAACACTACCCACAAGAGTGTTCCGATGTTGCTGTCACCGGTCAGTGCTTCCAGTTTTGATTCCATCTATTATCAAAAAGGGATTATCACAGCATTCAAGGAAGCCGGTTACCAGACCGCCTTTTTCTCGAACCAGCGCTATAACCACTCATTTATAGACTTCTTCGGCAAAGAAGCCGACACGTATGATTTCATTAAAGAAGATGTGGGGGATTCCAATTACAACCCCTCTGATGACGAACTGTTGAAACTGGTAGCAAAAGAACTGGGCAAAGGAGTTTCCAGACAATTTATAGTTCTCCACACTTACGGTTCTCATTTTAATTATAAAGAGCGCTATCCGGCAGAGCAGGCTTTCTTCCTGCCGGACATGCCCGTTGATGCGGAAGTGAAATACAAAGACAACCTGATCAATGCCTATGACAATTCTATCCGCTACACGGATAATTTTCTGGTTCGTCTGATAGATATGCTTCAAGAACAACATGTCAATTCTGCCCTGATATACACTTCAGACCATGGAGAAGATATTTTCGATGACAACCGGCATCTCTTTCTGCATGCTTCACCGGTACCTTCCTATTATCAGATACATGTGCCATTCTTTATTTGGATGTCCGAAAACTACCGGCAGAGATACCCATCGTTATTGGAGGCCGCACAAGCCAATAGGCAGAAGAATGTATCTTCCAGTGCCTCATTCTTCCAGACAATGCTGGAAATAGGTGGAGTGGAGACCCCATACCGGAATGACTCTTTATCTGTCACCAGCGCTCTGTTTATCGAAAGACCCAGAGTCTATCTGAACGACCACAATGAAGCCCGCACACTGGATGATGTCGGTATGCTCAAGGAAGACTTCAAGATGCTGGAAGAGAAAGGCATCAGGTAATCAGGGAAAGAGAGCAGGCTGTTGCTATTTTGCCCTGATTCTTGATATAAAATTCTGAATCACCGGATACATCTCCTCTACCGTATTCAGCTCCATGCAAGCCGTCTCCAACGGGCACCAGCCGGTCTTGTCACGGTTAATGATATGGGGAACCTCTTGGGCAAAAGTCGTTTCAATTCCTGCTTCGCACAGCAATGCCAGCGCAGGAGTGCTGATTATATCGGCATAGACCGTTTTAAAGCCTCCCAGTACCATCAAAGCAGCGGCACCTTTCCCTATAACCTTATCGGCAATGGCAGCCCCCTTCATAAATGCAGAATCTGCCTGGTACAAATCATACAAATCCGCTACTCCCCGTTGGGTGAAAGTACGGACTTCCTCCCGGTTCTTCATAACACAAGAGTATCCTCCCTTGTGCAGTATGTCAATGATACTCTCCATTTTATAAAGTCTCTTGTTTCAACTGTTCTACAAATTTGTCAATACGATGCAGTTCTTTGGGAATATCAATCGTTTGCGGGCAATGCGGAGAACACTGGTTGCACCCGGTACAATGGTCGGCCTGCCTCAGTTTGGGTACACTTCGGTCATATCCTACGAGAAAAGCACGGCGTGCTTTCCGATAATTCTCATCCTGGCTGCTTTCCGGCACATTTCCTTCATTGACACATTTATTGTAATGTATCAAGATGGCAGGAATGTCAATTCCATACGGGCAAGGCATGCAGTACTTGCAGTCGTTGCAAGGTATGGTGGGGTACTCCATCATCAAATCTGCCGTATCATACAGATACTGAGTTTCCTCTTCTGTGAGTGGTACCAATGGAGAGTAAGTACGGATGTTATCCTGCAAATGTTCCATATAAGTCATGCCGCTCAGCACTGTCAGTACATCCTGGGGAGAACCGGCATAACGGAATGCCCAAGACGCCACACTGCGTTCGGGTTCGCGCTGCTTCAGCCGTGCCACAATATGGTCGGGGACATTGGAGAGCCGCCCACCCAGCAGAGGCTCCATAATGACAGCAGGGATCTTACGCTTGGCCAGCTCGTCATACAGATACTCTGCCTTGAAGTTGCTGCCCGAAGCATGTTTCCAGTCCACATAATTCAACTGTATTTGTACAAAGTCCCAATGAACTTCACCACGGTCATGCATCTGCAAGGCATAGTCATAGACTTCGATATCTCCGTGGAACGACCATCCCAAACGGCGGATGCGTCCTGCTTCACGCTCCTTGACAAGAAAATCAATCATACCGTTGTCTATGTAGCGTTTGCGGAATTGCTCCATGCCACCGCCACCAATCATGTGTAGCAGATAGTAGTCTATATAGTCCACCTGCATATCCTCGAACGACTTACGGTACATGGCGATGGAACCCTCGCGAGTCCAGGTATCAGGATGAAAATTGGATAGTTTGGTGGCAAGATAGAACGATTCGCGTGGATGGCGTTTCAGAGCTATTCCCGTAGACTTCTCACTCCATCCTTGTACATACATCGGAGACGTATCGAAATAATTCACGCCATGGGCAATGGCATAATCCACCAGTTCGTTTACAGCATCCTGGTCTATCATTTCCCCTTTTCCATCCGGAGCAGGAACGGTAGGCCAGCGCATACAGCCATATCCTAAAATAGAAACTTTGTCACTCCCCAAACCAGGAAAACTACGATAGGTCATTTTATCCGTCGGAATGGGGCCCAATACTTTACTGCCTTCACTGCTTCCTTCCTTAGAACCACATCCATAGAGGGCAGCAGTAGATGTGGCGGCTGTAATTCCCACTATCTTCAAAAAATCACGACGGTTCATATTGTTTTTATGATGTTCTTCCATACTTATAGAAATTCTACTTTGTTATATAATTCGATGTCTTTCATGTCCTTCCACATAGATGGCACTGAACGGACGGGCCGGACAAAGATTCTCACATGCCCCGCAGCCGATACAACGCTCCACATTGATTACCGGAATCTTTGGAGAATCCTTGTCTTCAGGTATACTCGGCACCATTTGTATGGCTCCCGTCGGACAATGGCGTGCACAGTTACCACACTGCATACCATCCGTCAGTGGTATGCAATTTTTCTTTACCCACACGGCATGCCCTATCTGAACGGATGATTTATCAGCTTTGGTTATCGGACGGATAGCCCCTGCAGGACATACCTCCGAACATTTTGTACATTCCGGTCTGCAATAGCCGCGTTCGTATGACATTTCCGGTTGCATCAATTTCCTTAAGTCTGCAGAAGGACGAAGAACCTGATTGGGACATGCCGACACACAGAGCTGGCAGGCCGTGCAGTGTTGCGCCATATTGCGGGCACTCAATGAGCCGGGAGGAGTGAGGGGAGTGCTTCGCTCAGGAATCTTCTTATCTTCAATGGCTGCCAGTCCTCCGTCTACTTTCTTTTCCTGCGCTTTTAAAACAGAAGTAGCTGCAACCAGAGCCGTTGCTGTGAAAAAACTGCGGCGGGTTTCGTTTATCTGTTCCGAATCTGCCTTGCCCGCAGCAGGTTTACCGAAAGGATGATACTTGTAGGAAATGGCTCCATGCTTGCACTTCTCAATGCAGTTCATGCAAACCACACACCGGCTTGCATCAATCTGATGCTCCTTAAAGTTGATGCAGGCTGCCTTGCAGTTGCGTGAACAAAGACTGCATTGGTTACACTTTTCCGAATCTATTGTGATGCGGAAAAGCGAATAACGTGAAAGGAAGCCCAAGACCGTTCCTACCGGGCAAATCGTATTACAATAGGTTCGTCCGTTGCGTCCGGCCAGAACAACAAGCACAGCCAAAGTAGCGGCAGCAATAATAAAAGTCGGCAGGCTCTTCAACCATACATCCGTTTCATAAAAGGCATAACTGTCTGCCCGTTCAGCCAGATAAGCAAGCAGATTGTTGCCCCATTGCCATATAGGTTGAAAAAGATTATTGGCAATACGTCCGTATGCACTATAGGGTGCAAGTAGAGCAGCCAATGAACCAATTCCGGCAATCAAGGCAATGATAAACACACCCAATACGCCATAGCGCAGCCAAGATAAGGCCGGAGAATAAGAGTAAGGAAGCTTCCTGCGTTTTTTAGGTTGCCGGCCCAGCCATGCCAGTATATCCTGAAATACCCCTAAGGGGCAAATCACAGAACAATAGATACGCCCGCATACCAAAGTGAGAATTACAAGAAACAATATCACTCCCACATTCAGCGCCAATACAGCCGGCAAAAACTGGATTTTGGCTAACCAGCCGAACCACCCATGCAACGTTCCCGTAAAATCAAGGAACAGCAAGGTGATGAGTGCAAAACAAATCATTGCAAAAGTCAGTCTAATCTTCCGTAACATGATAATCCTTTATTTTGAGTTCCTAAACATTCTATATCAGCGATATGAGTACAAAACAACTGCCGAAATAGTAAAATTTTCTTTATGCAAAAATAAAGAAAAAAAGAAAGATATCATCATTCAATGGAATTAAAAACGAAAGAAATAAACGGTGCAGAATGCCTTTACTATAATCCAAGCGGTCTACAGAAAGAATCAACTTATGATTTCCGAAAAATTTCCGTGTACGGTCTATCGCCCGCCGTACTTCCGGTCTGGAAGAAGCATTGTGATACAGTCCGTAGTTGATTCCCATAGGAAGAGCATCGGTCTCAACTACTCTATTCCCGAGTTGTGCTTCGTCCAGTTTAAAGTCAATACGCAGTACCCGTTCGACAGCACTAATAAAATGCCGCATATAGTCATAAGTATGGAAAGCTATAAAGTCAGCATCCAATAATCCTTTCAGGATTTCTGCACGTTCCGGTAATATCCGGAAAAGTTCATAGGAAGGGAAAGGGATATGATGGAAATATCCGATATTCAAATTCGGGTAAACCTTCCGAAGCATTCCGGGAAGCAGCATTGGCTGATAGTCTTGAATCCACACCTTGTCACCTGGATGTATCACGCGGCAAATGGCATCGCAGAACAACTGGTTCACTTCCTGATACGATTGCCAGAAAGAGTTCCGATATAGCGTATAAACAAAAAAGTAGTGACATAATGGCCAAATAGTACTATTACTATAGCCTTCATAATAATTCTTTATCTGTGTTTCGGACAAGAATACTGGGTGAAAATTTATTCCTTCCAATCTAGAAGTGATTTCCTTTTTACTTTCTTCGTTGTCAACGCATATTCCAGGCCATCCAATCCAATGTTTTTCGTAGGAAATCTGAAGTGAGTCCAAACCGGTAGCCAGTCCACCTTCACTTCATGAAAACACGAACGTTTCATCCTCTTTGGTAACCTTAACGGGTAATCTGTTTGATATAATATAAAATTTCATGTATGAGTTAACACAAGAAATATGCCAACTCATACAATATTTTATTTATTGCTTATAATCAGGATTTTAGAAAAAGATAAAGAGAAAAACAAACATTCAAAAATGAAAAAGAATGTTCCATTTCGATATGGTCCTACTATTACCAATTATCACTGAAAATGTCTTTCTTCACCAATGCTTCAATTCTTTGCTTATAGCAATTTATCCCTTCTGCTATATTTTTACTAGCTTCCGAAGTCCCCATTCCATAGACTACAAGAGGAGTTTGCCATATCATTCCAGCATGTACAGCACTTGCTTGATAAGGTCTTAACAACTCATCCACCGTAAAACGATTTCTTCCTCCGCTTCTATAAGCATCATGTTCAGAGCCGGCAGTAGTGACCACCATCAATGTCTTACCAGCCACAGCAGGAGTTTTTGCCAGATAAGTAAATACTTCATCCAACCATCTCTTCAATAAAGAAGGAGCCGACATCCAATAGAACGGAAACTGAAATACAAGCGCAGATGCATGCGATATGATAGTGCTCCATATCTCTGCATTAAAAGCATCTTCCATACGCATCTCATATAAATTGTATATGGCTACCTCTCCCATGTCACTAATAGCATCCATCAATGCCTTGTTAGCTCGCGACTCTTTTATATTGGGATGTGTCAGAAGAACTACTACTTGCTTTGAATCTTTATCCATATTGTTTTTCTTTTAGTTTAAAATCATTGATGTGTGTACAAATATACAAAATATAGATATACGAGTAGGAGGAAATAAAAGTTTTCTTCCTACTTTCATTTTCTGACATATATTTTCGAATGTGACGAAAGAGGCGGAAAGCGGGTGAGGGCAAAGGTATAAAAACAAACTTCTGAAGAATTTATTATGCGGACTAACGAAAAATAATGTATCATCCCCATATAGATTTACTAGTGATTCCGTATGAGGAGCTTATACCCATCAAAGCATGTTCTTGTTAAGACAAATTAAAAAAGGAACAACAGTAGTTGTTCCTTTTTTAAGTACACCCTCAGGGATTCGAACCCTGGACCCACTGATTAAGAGTCAGTTGCTCTACCAACTGAGCTAAGAGTGCATTCCTTATTTCTTGTTTGCGGGTGCAAAAGTAGTCCTTTTATTTTATTCGTGCAAACAAAACGGTGTATTTTTTGCGATGAAATGGGATTTTTTATTCAAACTCGTATAAATCAGAAGGAGTAGTACGCTTCAAAGCACACAACTGTACATCCTTTCCTACGATAATTCCTTTTTCCCTTAATTTCCATTCCACTGTTTTATATGCCAATTCAGGATGATTGTTGTCCTTGCTCAAATGACAAAGCCAAATATACTGTAAATGTTCCGTCATATTTTCCGAAAGAAATTCAGCAGTAGCAATATTACTCATGTGTCCGGTGCGGCTGGTAATCCGTTCTTTCAGGTATTGGGGGTAGGTACCCATGCGTAACATTTCCTCATCGTAGTTGGCTTCCAATATCAGATAATTGGCCTTTCTGATATATTCTGCGGCCGTAGGAGTAATTTCACCAAGGTCTGTAAGAAAAGCAAACACTTTTCCGCCTATCTCAATGCAATAGCCCACATTGTCCGTGCCATCATGAGGTACCTCGAAAGATTCGATATGAAAATCTTCCAACTGCATGGGTTGCTGCTTTTCCAGGTAACGGACAGACGAATATAACTTTTCTGTCATGCAATAGCTCCGGTTGATGCCCTCATGAATCCGGGCGGTTGTATAAATAGGAATATTCAGTTTTTCACCCAATCCGCCTACTGCTTTGATATGGTCCGCATGATCATGCGTAACAAATACCGCACGTATCATTTCCATGCTGATACCTGCTTCTTTCAGTCCTTTTTTTATCGTCCGTACTGCAATGCCGGCGTCGATGAGTATTCCATATTTTTCTGTGCCTATATAATAACAGTTGCCGCTGCTTCCACTGGCAAGGCTTATAAATTTTACTTTCATCCTAATCTCCTTAATTACAAAAAAGCCGTCGCTTTTAAAAAAAGTGACGGCAAATATACAAAAAGTATGCAATATATAAACCTTATGCCTTCTTCTTTTTGTCGATGAATTCGGTAGTTTTGGCAAAAACGAATAATGCTATTGCCGCAACCAATCCTATAACAGCGAAATAATACCAGATATAATGTGCATTGACACTAGCTGCTTCCCACGCTTCGCGGGTTTCAAACAAGACTGGATCAGGACAATATTTTGTCAGAAGCACCCCCGCAATACCGAATCCGAAAATAGAAGAGAGGAATGAATGAAGATGACTGAAACCGAGGTACATACCTTCTTCGCCCTTGGGGGCCTGCAAAGAGAAGTATTCCAGATAACGCGGTGAGATAAAACATTCTGCCAAAGCTTGCACAACAATACCAAACACCATCATCAAAGTAATATTGCTCATGCCGGAAATAATATCGTTGCCCAGCAAATTACCGCATGCCATCAGCAATGCCGATACCGGAATAAGAAACATGCCTATATTCATAGAAGTAATAGCTGTGCGCTTTGCCATCCACCGGGTGATAAAACTTACGCAGCAAACCACTACAAACGGGTTTACATTGGCTATCCACCCCGGTTTGGCTGTTTCACCCGCCATACGGATGACATATTTGGGCATAGTTGCATAGAGCTGTTGCTGCACCATCCAAAAGCCGGTTACGATGAGGATAAGAATCAACAAACGCCAATTAGTGATAATACGCAGAAAACCTTGCCCAATTTCACGCATGCTTTTCCCTTCACCTGCTGTATGTGCCGATTTATACAATAAGATGACAGCCAATAATGCCAGCACCGTCATGGCAGCCGAGAAGTAATTGATATAAATATAAGCTTGCTCACCGATAACATTCCGTAGAGGGTCGACCACCGTTTTTCCGGTAAAAGCTCCTATATTCACCATCATATAGAAGATGGAATAGCCGCGAGCACGGGTAGCCTCTGTTGTTTCCTTAGCCACCGATCCCGATATGATAGACTTGATGAACGAACCTCCTACCATGATAACAAACAATACGGGGACAATCATCCAGCGGTCATTACTATCCGGCAATCCTGAAAAACGGGTTGTCTCGCCATACTCCACCAGACCGGCTGTTTCCAGTAGGGTGGGAAGCAATCCCAAGCCCAAATACCCGATGGAAAGCAGTGAGAAAGCAATAATCATCGACTTTCGGAAACCTATCTTATCGGCATATGCGCCCGTAAAGATAGGCAACAAATAGAGCCCTCCCGAAAACAGACCGGAAATCATGCTTGACTCAAAATCATTGAAACCTAAAATATTGGAAAGATAAATGGTAAGAACAATAAATACAGCATAATATGCCATGCGTTCGAACAGTTCTACTGTACTGCTTACCCAAAAAGCTCTGCTGAAGCCTTTGGAAGCGGGTTGGGGTGATGTCATCATCCTTTTGTACGATTAAAATTTATGTATTAAATGAAAAAATAAATGCAAAAATAGGAAATTAATATCGTGTTTGCAAGATATTAATTTTCTGCAAACACAATATTAATAAGTTGCAGACAAGATATTAACTTCCCATTTATCACTATTTATCTTTTCATTTATATAGAATACTCCGTATCTTTGGACGCTTTTATAAAACGACCATTCATGAAAGATAAAATCGAATTTATAGCTTTTGACGCTGATGACACACTGTGGGAAAGCGAACTTTATATTCAGGAGTTCGAGCACAAATTCTGTAACCTTTTAAGGCAATATCTGCCTGCTTCATCCATATCACAAAGGTTTTTTGAAACAGAAATGAAGAATCTGCATATGTATGGCTATGGGCTGAAGAGCATAATGCTCAGTATGACTGAAACCATCTGCAAAGTGACAGACGGAAACGGGAATATGCATCTTATAGATGAAGTAATAGGATGGGGACAAGAGCTTCTGCAGAAACCGGTTACACTACTGGAAGGCGTGAAGGAGACCATATCGTCACTTCATGGGAAATATAAATTGGTGTTGGCCACTAAGGGGGACTTGTTCGACCAGAAAAGAAAAATAGAAGCTTCCGGACTGCGAGAATATTTCCATCATATCGAAATTATGAGTGACAAGAAAATCGATGATTACCAGAGGCTGATTGATACATTGGGCTGTCCGCCTGAAAAACTCCTGATGATAGGTAATTCTGTAAAATCAGACATACTTCCGGTATTGGAACTTGGGGGATACGCTGCCCATGTACCATACCACGTGACTTGGGCATACGAGCAACATGAAGGGGAAATACGACATCCCAATTTTATACGATTGGATAGTATCAAAGGAATATTAGATAAGCTATAAGTTATGGGTGAAACTGCATAACTTATAGCTTACTATTGCTTTTTAGAATTGGAAGAAATTCTTAGCGTTATAATAGCTGATATCTTCAATCATCTGGTTTACGCGTTCCATCTCGGAAATAGGAATTTCACCATTTTCTACATCACGGCCTACAAGATTACACAATGTACGGCGGAAATATTCATGGCGCGGATAGGAGAGGAAGGAACGGGAATCGGTCAGCATACCAACAAATCGGCTCAATAAGCCCAGTACAGAAAGGGCATTCATCTGCTTTTCCATACCATCCTTCTGGTCAAGGAACCACCAACCGGAACCGAATTGAATCTTACCGGCAACCGTACCATCCTGGAAGTTACCCAGCATAGTAGCAATGACTTCGTTGGCGCATGGATTCAAATTATAAAGAATAGTCTTGGTCAGCTTACCATTGGAGTTTAAGCGGTCGAGAAATTTAGCCATAGCTTTTGCTGTAGTAAATTCGCCAATGGAATCAAAACCGGTATCAGGACCTAACAGTTTGAACATCTTACTATTGTTATTGCGAATAGCACCATAATGGAACTGTTGTGTCCAACCTTTCTCCCAATCCATTTCGCCGAACACAACCAGCATGGCCGACTTGAATTTCAGAATTTCCTCCTTCGTCAATCCAGTACCGCCATATACCTTGTTAAAGATAGCCTTAACTTCCGCTCCTGTATAATCCTCGGCATAGAATTCTTCAATTCCGTGGTCAGACAGTTTACATCCTTGTTTCGCGAAAAAATCGTGACGCTTACGCAAGGCAGCAACCATATCGTCAAAGCAGGAAATAGCCACATCGCTCACTTCGGCCAACTTTTCTACATATGCGCGAAAATCGGCAGGAACTTCCACCGCCATTGCCTTATCCGGACGCCAAGTAGGCAACATCTTGATTTCAAAGCCGCTCTCACGTGTCTTGATATGGTATTCCAAGGAATCAATAGGATCATCTGTAGTACAAACCACTTCCACATGATAACGGCGCATCATGCCACGGGCGGAATATTCAGGCTGTTTCAGCTTCTCATTACATTCATCATAAATTTCACGGGCCGTATGAGGATTGAGAATTTTATCGATTCCAAAAGCGGTCTTCAATTCAAGGTGGGTCCAGTGATACAACGGATTACGGAAAGTATAAGGTACCGTTTCGGCCCACTTCTCAAACTTTTCCCAATCTGTAGTATCCTTACCGGTACAGAAACGTTCGTCCACACCATTGGTACGCATGGCACGCCACTTGTAGTGGTCACCTCCCAACCAAATCTCAGTCAGTGACTTAAATTGATAGTCTTCCGCCACCATTTGAGGAATCAAGTGACAATGATAGTCGATAATCGGCATTTTAGCCGCATGCTCGTGGTACAACTTCTGTGATGTTTCCGTTTGCAACAGAAAATTTCCGTCCATAAAGTTTTTCATCTTCTTGTGTTTTAAGTATCTAAAAATATTACTTTCTATCTATTACACCTATATAGTATTGATTGTAAAGCTAATAGGTCGTATAATTGTTTTTAGTTTTATTAACCGTTATCGAACACAAAAGTAGAAATTTTACTTGGAGAAACAAAATAATTCGTATCTTTGCGGCGAATATTTATAATATTTAAGCTTCAGACGTCTCACCTTTACTGCCTTAGGCAGCATACCTCAAGATGGAAAACAAGAACTATACCATTAAAGACATAGCACGCATGTCCGGCGTCTCTGCCGGCACTGTAGACCGCGTACTGCACAACCGCGGAGACGTATCCGTTTCCAGTAGGGAAAAAGTCCAGAAAGTACTCGACGAGATAGATTATCATCCCAATATGTTTGCCATCGGGCTGGCGGCTAAAAAGCACTATCATATTGTCTGCATTATACCTTATTATATAGAACATGATTATTGGTATGCTGTAGCAGCGGGAATTGACCGTGCCGCACAAGAATTACGGCCGTTCAATGTTGGAGTTAGCTATCTGTACTATCGGCATGCGGACAAATCCTCCTATAAAGAAGCATGTGCTGTGCTCCGGGAGGAAAATGCCGACGCCGTACTTGTTGCCCCGAATTTCCGAGAGGAGACCATAAAACTCACTGCTTATTTGGAGGAAGCGGATATTCCCTATGCATTCATAGACTTCAATATTGAACAGACGCATGCCTTGTGTTATATCGGACAAGATTCCAAAACCAGCGGATACATCGCTGCCAAGATTCTGATGCGTAGCTATGAAAAAGGGCAGGAGCTTGTGTTATTCCTGAACAATCAGAAAAACAATCCGGCAGAAATCCAGATGCAACGCCGCCTCGAGGGGTTCATGCAATACCTTTCCGAGGAACATAAGGATTTGATTATCCATGACATTGTGTTGCACAAGGAAGATACTGACGGCAACAGACGGATGTTGGATGCTTTTTTTAAAGAACATCCCCAAGCCGTACTGGGAGCTGTTTTTAATTCCCGTGTTTATCAGGTGGCAAATTATCTGCACGAAAAGGGGCAGAAGCTGGCAGGACTTGTGGGATATGACCTTTTACACAAAAATACAGAGTTCCTGAAAACCGGTGAAGTAACCTTTCTCATCGGTCAACGCCCAGGCCTGCAAGGCTATTGTGGCGTGAAGACTTTATGCAACCACGTGGTATTTAAAAGACCGGTCACTGCAGTGAAATACATGCCCATCGACATATTGATGAAGGAAAACATAGACTTTTACTTTGAGTTTGAATAATCAAAAAATTACATATCAACCATTTAAATCATTTTTTAAATGAAAGCATTAAACAAAGAAACTGCTCCCAAAGCACAACGCCCGGAACGCATTATCCAGTTTGGCGAAGGTAATTTCCTTCGCGCATTTGTGGATTGGATTATTTATAACATGAATCAAAAGACCGATTTTAACAGCAATGTGGTAGTAGTCCAACCCATCGATAAAGGTATGGTTGACATGCTGAATGCCCAGGATGACCTTTATCATGTAAATCTGCAAGGTCTGGATAAAGGAGAAACCATCAACAGTCTGACTATGATAGATGTAATCAGCCGTGCCTTAAACCCCTATACTCAAAACGATGAGTTCATGAAATTGGCCGAACAACCGGAAATGCGTTTTGTCATTTCCAACACGACGGAAGCAGGTATAGCCTTTGACCCTGCTTGTAAGCTGACAGATACACCGGCGTCTTCTTATCCGGGCAAACTGACACAGCTGTTGTATCACCGCTTCAAGACATTCAACGGCGACAAGAGCAAAGGACTGATTATCTTCCCTTGCGAACTCATCTTCCTGAATGGCCACAAGTTGAAGGAGACAATCTATCAATACATTGAATTATGGCAGTTGGGTGATGAGTTCAGAACTTGGTTTGAGGAAGCCTGCGGTGTATATGCAACACTAGTAGACCGTATCGTTCCAGGATTCCCCCGCAAAGACATTGCCGCTATAAAAGAAAAGATACAGTACGATGACAATTTGGTAGTGCAGGCTGAAATTTTCCATTTATGGGTCATCGAGGCTCCGCAAGAAGTCGCCGAAGAATTCCCTGCCGACAAAGCCGGACTGAATGTATTGTTTGTTCCTTCCGAAAAACCTTACCACGAAAGAAAAGTAACCTTGCTGAATGGACCTCATACCGTACTGTCTCCGGTAGCCTATCTGTCGGGGGTAAATATTGTACGCGATGCCTGCCAGCATCCTATAATCGGACAATACATCCATAAAGTGATGTTTGACGAGCTGATGGAAACGTTGAACCTGCCGAAAAACGAATTGAAAAAGTTTGCAGAAGATGTATTGGAGCGCTTCAACAATCCATTTGTTGACCATGCCATAACCAGCATCATGCTGAACTCTTTCCCTAAATACCAAACCCGTGACCTTCCCGGCCTAAAAACCTACTTGAAACGTAAAGGAGAACTGCCGAAAGGTCTGGCATTGGGACTGGCTGCCATCATCACGTACTACAAAGGAGGTACCCGCGCAGACGGCACAGAAATCATCCCGAATGATGCTCCCGAAATCATGCAGTTATTGAAAGACCTTTGGGCAACGGGGGATACTCACAAAGTGGCAGAAGGCGTATTGGCAGCCAAAGACCTTATTTGGGGGGAACACGGAGACTTGAATACCGTTCCAGGATTGACAGACATGATTACCTGCTTCTTAAAATCCATCCAAGAAAAAGGTATGTCAGAAACAGTAAAAGGCATTCTTTAATTCCTATGACTTTAAACAAGCAGACCGTACAAAAACTTTTTTTGTACGGTCTGCTTTATTTATACCACATTTAATGGGAAATACACAGTTTTCTTTTTTGTCTAAAGGCTCTCTTGTTCTGCCGCTCGCAATATAAAAGTAGTGGCACCAATAGTTACAATGGCTCCATCCTCAATGCGAATGCGGTCTTTGTCACCCAAAATTTCATTATTAAGGAAAGTTCCCGTCAGGCTGGGAGCATCGCGTAAGGTATAAATCAACACTCCCTGCTTATTGCGCTTTACATTAATGATACAGTGACGCCGGTCCATACTCATATCCGAAGTCTCAATCGGCACATCGATAACATTCCCCACGCAACGCCGGCCTATGATATTGTCACCTTCTTGCAATGGAAGTACCTGCTTAAAACCAAACACGTTCTCAATGACCGTGATGCTGCCAAAAGCCTCTTTAAACTCCGCTTCATCCGGACGTTCTTCCTTTTGAGGGGCTTTCATCTTTGATTTACCTAAACGGATACTGAACTGCTTCTTACACTGGTCACATACAAAGACCAGTGATTGGCCTTCGGTATACTTGGTTTCATCGAATGTTAAGTAATTCTCACATTTGGGACAACGGATACGCTTCATGATAGTTAAAAATTAAAGAATTAAAAAATAAAGCAAGGGTAGATTACTTTCTACTTCTTTAATACCCAAGCGTTCTTATACGTTTCATTCTGGCGAACTCTGTTCAATGCCTGATATGCTTCTGTTTCTGTGCCACAAGACTCAATGCTGACACGCATTTTACCATCTCCAACAATTGCTTTTGCATGAGGGTAACCTTTTTCAATCAGTTGCTTTGCCATTGCTTCGGCATCCTTCTCAGTACCTACACTGGCAATGATGACGTGGTATTTCTGTGCAGAGACAAGTGACGGGGCGACAGTCCCTGCCGTGGTCTTTTGAATTTCACTCTTTGTTGTTACAGATGTTGAAGAGGACACTTCTGCCGCCTGCTGCTTAGGCTGAGAAACAACCGGAGCATTCTGCGCGTTAGCTTGGCCCACCTTAACCTCTCTTACGGCAACCGGAACCACCTTTTTCTTTGCCTTCTGCCCCGTGTTTTTTTGAGCCGACGCTTTCGGAGTGTCGGCCTTCCGGCTAACAACAATCGGATTAATGGCAAGGGATTCCTTTTCTATCATCTCAAAAAGTTCATTCGGAAGTAATTGCGCATAATTTCCTTCAACCACTTCCGTATTCTCTATCGGTGTAGACAAAAAGAAAAACAAGGCAACCACTGCAATCATGGCAACCGCATTCGACAAATAGGAACGGTTGAATTTAATCTCAAACCTTCGCTTTTTGTCTTCCGGCACAACTGGAACAGAATAACGGATGGTCTTTTCCATGTACGGTTTCTTCAGTTCCGCCAGTTCCTGCATTTCAAAACTATCCAACCCATATAAGTAAGGAGTGGTTATCTTGTGGTCATAGGGAACAAAGTCATAAATACCATGAATGGAGTAACGCAATTCGCCAATGTTGGGCAAATCCACCTTACCTTCTTCATGGAGAGCAGTGAATATATGCGCCACTTCTTTTTCTACAATCCGCGTAGCATCAGAAAAATCAGTATCATAGACAGCCATATAAGATTGTACAAGTAAGCCGTCATTCATCTTCAGTTGAGGATTGAAACCGATAATACGGGTAGGGGGCAGAAAAACATTCTCTTCTGCTACTCTCATTGCCGGAGTATAATGGGCTACAAATCCTCCCAAACCGGGAACAATGACACAATCGTTCTCCAATAACAATACTTCTATGTGCTGTGCTAATTCAATCATGCTACAAAAGTAGCGGAAATATCGGATATACGCTAGTTTCAGAGCTTTTTTCTTATCAACAAATTATGAACATTGCACATTGAAAATGTATTTGAAAAAGGTTTTTCGGCAAGAGAAGGGATTTTTACCGGAAAAATTTCTACTTTTGTACCGTTTAGCTATGCTTGTCAAGAATAGAAGGACAATTGCCCTCGCAAGAGTATACAAACCTAAACACTTAACAAAAGACTATTATGCGTATTATCTTCTGTTTGATGGTTTTCTTGTTCATAGGAAAAAACACGATGCTGGCACAACAACTGTCCTCATTCGTAGAATATGGAACAACCCTGCATACCGGTGACAACACCCCTCTTTGGCAGGTCAGCAACCAGCAAGGACTCACTTCGCTCGACAACAATACTTACATACGTGGAGGAATATCCTACAAACACCAACTTGGAAAATGGAAGTTTGAAGAAGCACTGGATTTGGTTGCAGCAGCCGGATTCAGCACGACCTCCTTCATTGTACAGCAGGCTTACGTAGACATCCGTTACAAGTGGTTTGGATTCTTTGCCGGAAGCCGGGAACAGAATTCTCCATTGCTGAATCAAGAGCTGAGCAGTGGCGGCATGACCTGGTCGGGTAATGCGCGTCCCATCCCACAAGTACAGATAGGCATACCCGAGTATGTACAGTTGCTACCCCGTTTAGGCCTGAAAGGAGAAATCTCGTACGGATGGTTTACAGATAACAAATACCAGCGGGAGCAAGTCGGAGAAAAATACTGGTACACCAAGAGTATCAAATACCATCATAAAGAAGGGTTCCTGCGTATCGGTATACCCAAAGGAAAATGGCAACTGGAACTCGGAATGACCCTCGACACCCAATTCGGAGGATACAAGATTGGAGGTTCCGAATCGGGAGACTTGGGCAACGGATGGAAGGATTACGTACGCGTATTCTTCCCCGGCCACGGGCGTGAGGACGGACCGGTAGGTGAACATCTGGCTTTCCAAGGCAATTTTCTGGGTAGCGAATATATCAAAATGACTTATCGTCCTAAGGAAGATTTCTCCATCAGCGCCTATCTGGACAATCATTTTGATGACTTCTCCGCCATGGCCAAACTCAACGGTTGGGATGGCTTATGGGGTGTGGAATATAAATCCAACCATAGACAAGCCATCAACGGAATCGTTATCGAATATCTCCAGACTACCAATATGAGCGGTCCACTGCACGGTTTGCAAAATTCTGTAGTAGGTAAGACCGGAGGAGCCGACAACTACTACAACAACGGTTACTACCCAGGATGGGCACATTGGGGTATGGCGATAGCCAATCCGTTGATAGCATCGCCTATCTATAATAAGGATGGCGATATGAGTTTCAAGTACAATCGCGTTAAGGCCCTGCATCTGGGATGGAGCGGCGACATCAGCAGTGAGTGGAGATATGTGGCAAAATTGTCCCACAACAGAACTTGGGGAACTCCTCATCGTCCAATACCCGATATATTAGAAAATTTTTCTACTTTTGCATCGTTTTACTATATTCCCCGTAAATGGAAGGGCTGGTGCTTCAACGCGTCCCTTGCATTGGATATGGGAGAGATATATGGAGACAATTTTGGATTCCAACTGAAAGTACATAAAACATTTTAAGAAAATGAACTACATACAAACAGAGATTGACGGCGTATGGCTGATTGAGCCGAAAGTATTCCATGATGCCCGCGGATACTTTATGGAAGCATTTAAGGAAGAAGAGTTCCGTGCACATGTCGGAAACGTTCACTTCATCCAGGACAATGAGTCCAAATCCTCTTTCGGTGTATTACGTGGTCTTCATTACCAGAAGGGTGATTGCAGCCAGGCCAAACTGGTACGTGTCATTAAGGGAAAAGTGCTGGACGTGGCTGTCGACTTAAGAAAATCTTCTCCCACTTTCGGAAAGTATGTCAGTGTGGAGCTAAGTGAGGGGAACAAAAGACAATTCTTCATTCCGCGTGGTTTTGCCCACGGTTTTCTGGTGCTGAGCGATGAAGCTGTCTTTACATACAAGGTAGACAACGTATACGCACCACAATCCGAGGCATCCATCCGTTTTGACGACGAAACCATCGGTATTGAATGGCCCGTTGCTACGGAACAGCTTCTATTATCAGATAAAGACGGACATGCCGTATCGTTCAAGGATGCGGTCTATTATGAATAAAATATGAAAATAGCCATTGTCGGTACAGGATACGTCGGTTTGGTAACCGGAACCTGCTTTGCGGAAATCGGTGTCAACGTTATTTGCGTAGACACGAACAGTGAAAAGATAGAGTCACTGAAAAAGGGTGTTATTCCTATCTATGAAAATGGACTGGAAGAAATGGTTAGCCGGAATGTGAAAGCAGGACGCCTGCAATTCACCACGTCTCTGGAGAGTTGTCTGAATGAGGTGGAAGTGGTATTCAGTGCCGTAGGTACACCACCCGATGAGGATGGAAGTGCCGACTTGAGCTATGTGCTGGAAGTTGCCCGCACCATTGGACGCAATATGCAGAAATATGTGTTGGTGGTAACCAAAAGTACCGTTCCCGTAGGTACTGCCAGAAAAGTGCGGGCTACCATTCAAGAAGAACTTGATAAGAGAGGGATGAACATTGACTTCGATGTCGCTTCGAATCCCGAGTTTCTGAAAGAAGGTAATGCTATCAACGATTTTATGAGTCCCGACCGTGTAGTGGTGGGAGTAGAGTCCGAACGAGCCAAGAAGATAATGAGCAAGCTCTACAAACCATTCCTGCTGAACAACTTCCGTGTCATCTTTATGGACATCCCTTCTGCAGAAATGACAAAGTATGCAGCTAACTCCATGCTTGCCACCCGCATCAGCTTCATGAACGACATTGCCAATTTGTGCGAATTGGTGGGAGCGGATGTAAACATGGTGCGCAGTGGTATCGGTTCGGATACCCGTATCGGACGCAAGTTCCTCTATCCGGGGATAGGTTACGGCGGTTCATGCTTCCCTAAGGATGTAAAGGCACTGATTAAAACGGCTGAACTGAGCGGCTACAAGATGCGTGTACTCCATGCAGTAGAGGAGGTGAACGAGAAACAGAAGAGTATCTTATTCGAAAAGTTGCAGAAGCATTTCAATAATGATTTGGAGGGAAAGACCATTGCCATTTGGGGGCTGGCCTTTAAACCCGAAACAGATGACATGCGTGAAGCCCCGGCTCTGGTATTGATTGACGAGTTGCTGAAGGCCGGTTGTAAAGTACGTGCCTACGACCCGGCTGCCATGAACGAATGCCGACGCCGCATAGGAGAAAGTATTTATTATGCGACAGATATGTATGATGCTGCGCTGGATGCAGATGCACTGATGCTGGTGACCGAATGGAAAGAATTCCGCCTGCCTTCATGGGCAGTCATCAAGAAAACTATGGAGCAGCCGTTGGTATTGGACGGACGTAACATTTATGACAAGAAAGATATGGAAGAACAAGGTTTCACATATCATTGCATCGGAAAATAAAGTTGCAGAAAAAAGAAAAGAAATAAATAGGGACGTTATGACAATAAAAGGAAGTGCGATTCTCATTGTACTTGTTGTCTCATTGGCCTCATGCAGCAACAGACAAACAGGAGAGGTTTCCGTAAAGGAAGACCTCATTGCAAAACAACTGTTACAAGGCATCTGGGTGAACGATGAAACAGAAATGCCGTTGATGCGCATCGAAGGGGATACGGTATATTATGCCAACCCGCAAAGCGCTCCCGTACCTTTCAAGGTTGTTCACGATACAATCTACATATACAGCAATGAACCGGTGGCCTATAAGATAGACCGTCAAACGGAATACAGCTTCTGGTTCCACTCGCTGGCCGACGAAGTAATTAAACTGCATAAATCAGAGAATGCGGAAGATTCTTTGGTTTTCACCAGTCGAGAAGTGGAGGTCATTTCTACTACTCCGGAAGTGATAAAGAAAGACAGTATCGTAACATACAAGAATACAAGATATAGGGGATATGTATATATCAACCCCTCAAAGATGAAGGTTTTCAAGACTTCCTATTCTGAAAATGGAATCAGTGTGGACAATGTGTATTATGATAATGTAATCCACATCTGTGTATACGAAGGGAAGAAGATGCTTTATGGCCAGGACATCACTAAAAAGATGTTTGCGGATATATTCCCTGCCGAAATGCTGGACCAGGCCATTCTTGCCGATATGAATTTCATGGGTGTGGATAGTAAGGGGTACCATTATCAGGCAACCCTCGGCATACCCGAAAGTTCCGTATACAATTTGGTAAATATGATTATTGGTTTTGACAATACAATGAACATAGAAAAAGCGGAATAAATCCGCTTTTTCTATTTCTTTTCTTCACCACAATGTTTATTTCTTCTCGCCGCCATTCTGTGGACGTTTGGCTCTGGGCTTTCCACCTTTACTGTTGTTACGGCCGTTCTTGTTTCCTCCTGGCTTACGTCCGTTTCCACGGCCGCCCCGTCTTCCTCCGTCAAATGCTCTCGGCTTGTATTCGGGGGCTTCGCCCAGCTCCTCGGGAACCGGTATCTTATAGATGTCCCTATCCAGGAATTTTTCGATATTCTTAAAGTTCCCCTGCTCCTTTTCGGAAACGAAAGTGATGGCTACGCCGTCATTATTGGCACGCGCCGTACGTCCGATGCGGTGCACATAATCTTCACTGTCGTGGGGAACGTCGTAGTTTATCACCAGACGGATGTCATCGATATCAATACCTCTCGCAACGATATCTGTGGCTACCAGGATATTGATACGTCCTGCCTTGAACTCATACATCACTTCTTCGCGCTGTGCCTGCTCCAAGTCGGAGTGCATTTCACCAACGTTCAGTTTCATCTGCTTCAAAGCTTTGGTCACTTCCTTCACTTTCAGTTTGGAAGAAGCAAAGATGATAACGCGTTCCGGCGTCTCCTCTGCAAAGAGGCTACGGATGATGCCCAGCTTCTGATTCTCGTAGCAGACGTAGGCTGCCTGCACAATCTTTTCTGCCGGTTTGGAAACAGCCAGCTTCACCTCGGCAGGATTGTTCAGAATGTTACCAGCCAACTGTTGTATCTTAGCAGGCATGGTGGCAGAGAACATGATTGTCTGCCGCTCTTTAGGAAGGAATTTGACAATTTGCATAATATCGTCATAAAATCCCATGTCCAGCATCCGGTCTGCTTCATCCAAAATAAAATAAGAGACACGGGAAAGATCTACATAACCAAGGCTAAGATGGGCTATCAAACGCCCCGGGGTAGCAATAACGACATCAGCACCCAGTGTCAACCCTCTTTTCTGCTGCTCGAACAGTATTCCGTCATTACCGCCATACACAGCCACGCTGGAAACCGGCATGAAATAAGAGAAACCTTCCATCTGTTGGTCTATCTGTTGCGCCAACTCGCGGGTAGGAGCCATGACAATGCAATTGATGGCATCGGCAGGGTGTCCGCCCTCTGAAAGCTTGTTCAATATAGGCAACAAATATGCGGCTGTTTTTCCCGTTCCGGTTTGTGCCACTGCTATTAAATCTCGACCTTCGAGTATGACGGGAATTGATTTTTCTTGTATGGGGGTGCACTCTTCAAAGCGCATGGCATCCAGTGCCTCCAGCACATCGCCATTTAAATGTAGTTCTGAAAACTTCATGTATCTCTTTTAAATTTGCGTACAAAGATAGGAAAAAGACTTATAAAATAGACTCTTACAGTAAAAAAATAAGCCCTTGGGACAATAATTATCTCAAGGGCTTGCAAATTTGTTTCAAGCATCTGCCTTCAACGGGGAATATCAATGTATGAATCCTTAAATCCCAGAAAGTAAAGTACGCCATCTAAGCCGATGGTGTTGATGGATTGCTTGGCATTGGCAACTACTTTGGGCTTTGCATGGAAAGCGATTCCAAGGCCGGCAATTCCCAGCATGGGCAGGTCGTTGGCACCGTCGCCCACAGCAATAGTCTGCGCAATATCCACTTTCTCCACCTGAGCTATCAAACGCAGCAACTCCGCCTTACGCTTACCGTCGACTACATCACCGAGATAGCGGCCGGTCAGTTTGCCATCCTCTATTTCCAGCTCGTTAGCATACACATAGTCTATACCGTACTTCTTCTGGAGGTACTGCCCGAAGTAGGTAAACCCTCCCGAAAGAATAGCTATCTTGTAACCGTATTTCTTCAAAACATACATCAGGCGATCCACACCTTCCGTAATGGGAAGATTCTCTGCAATCTCCTGCATCACGGACTCATCCAATCCTTTCAACAAAGCCACTCGTTCGCGAAAGCTCTCGATGAAATCTATCTCACCACGCATGGCACGTTCGGTAATGGCCTTCACCTGGTCGCCCACACCTGCACGTATGGCCAATTCATCAATCACTTCCGTTTCAATCAGCGTAGAGTCCATATCGAAGCAAATGAGGCGGCGCATCCGGCGGTACATATTGTCCAACTGGAAAGAGAAATCCATTTCCAGTTCGGTTGCCAGTTTCATCAACTGCTCTTGCATGGCAATACGGTCTTTCGGAGTGCCTCGAACGGAAAACTCGATGCAGGCGCGTGTACGCGATTCGCATTCGTCCAGCGGGATACGTCCTGTAAGGCGCTTGATGGCATCGATATTCATGCCTTGCTCTGCAAGGATACGGGTAACGGCAGATATTTGACGGGCAGACAACTTACGCCCCAATAAAGTAAGAATATAGCGGTTCTTTCCCTGCATATTCACCCAATCCTCATACTCTTTGGCAGTAATGGGGTAGAAACGGACAGTCACTCCCAGGGAGGAAGCCTTGAAAAGCAGTTCCTTCATAATGAACCCCGAGTGTTGTTCTTCCGTCTTGCACAAAATACCCAACGAAAGAGTATTGTGAATATCTGCCTGGCCAATATCCAGAATGGTAGCATCATATTTCGCCAGAATTTCCGTCACGGAAGCTGTCAGTCCCGGACGGTCTTCACCCGTAATACGTATCAGGATGAGTTTAGTGTTCAATGGTTGCATAAGTCATCTTTTTGATAGAATAATAGGCTACAAAAGTAAGGAAAATTCCCACTATTTATGCTAAATAACATAAAAATATGCCTCTAAAAAGTGAGAAAAATGCTTGTTTATTTGGAAGTTTGTTTAGGAATTACTTACCTTTGCACCCGATTTCACAATTAAAAGCTTTGATTATCAGTGTATTTATCACTATTCAAGGCTTTGACAAGACGATGTTCCGGGAAGAAATCACTGTTGAAGGACAGTCCCGGATAGTATTAACCAAAACCGTGCCGCATGAAATATGCAAAATGGATTTTTGTTGTATTACTAATAAGTTCCTTGACTTCTTTTGTAGAAAAAGACAAACCTACCGGAGGTTTGAATGTGGGTGACATGGCCCCGGATTTCAAAATCCAAACCATGTCGGCAGAGCAATCCCAAACCGAACTTTCAGACTTGAAAGGAAAGTATGTATTGCTCAGTTTTTGGGCAAGTTACGACGCGCAGTCCCGGATGCAAAACGCAAGTTTGAGCAATGCGCTTCGCTCTACTGCCCGCAACAATGTGAAGATGGTTTCAGTTTCATTCGATGAGTATCAGTCAATCTTTGAAGAAACCATCCGTAAGGACCAAATAGTTACGCCCACTTGTTTCGTGGAAACTAAAGGCGAATATTCCGGCCTCTTTAAGAAATATCGCTTAGGCCGCGGATTCACTAACTATTTACTGGATGATAATGGTGTAATTATTGCCAAAAACATCTCTGCTGCAGAACTTTCCGCTTACTTGAATTAAGCTTGCTGATGCCCGGTGCATACAACAGCAACTTAAAAAAACCTGTAAGACGAAAGTGAGGGTGTTCCCTAGAAACCGACGTCTCTTTCCGGCAAAAAAGGGAACAGAACAAAAGAGGAAAATGAATACAACAAAAAGCCCCTCCCGCACTTGTACAACGCAAGAGTGGGAGGGGCTTCTTATTTTAATGGGCTTCCAGAGACAAACATCCTAAACCTCTGCTTTAGTACGCCAAACCTCAACTTGAGCAAGCTGAAGTAGAGGTTTAGAATGCTTATTTCGGCGCTTTCCTATATAGATAGAATGCAATGAAGGCATACATTATATTCGGTATCCACACAGCGATGACCGGAGGCATGTTGCCGTTCACGGCAAATGTGGAAGCAATGGTCTGAAACAGAATATAAGAGAAACTCAATGCCAAGCCTATACCTAAATGCAATCCCATTCCACCTTTCGTTTTCTTGGAAGACAAAGACACTCCAATCAGCGTCAGGATAAAGGAGGCAAACGACATGGCAATGCGTTTGTGGTACTCTATCTCAAATTCCTTAATGTTGGCAAAGCCGCGTTGCCGCTGCCTGTTGATGTACTCGCTTAGCTGAGGGCTGGTCAACATCTCCTGCTGGTTCTTCATAATCAGGAAGTCGGCAGGCTCCATAAAAAGGGTAGTGTCTATGCGGTCACCCTTCGTGATACTCTCCTTCATGCCATCCATCTGGCGAATCATATAATCCTTGATTTTCCACTTATGCACGGCCGTCGTGTCGTAGGTAATGGAACGGGCTGTAAGGTGGGAGACCAGTTGCTTGTCATTGAACTTGTCCAAAGAAAAGCGATAACCGGTCTTGCTGTAGTCTTCAAAACGTTCGATATAGGCAATTACCCCCGAATCCACTTCCAGCTGGATGTTCCGTGCCGTATTCGCCTTACGGGGTTTGTAGTACTTGTCCTCAAAATTGATACGTGTCACACTGCCTTTGGGAATGACATAAGACCCGAGGCAGAACGTCACTACCGCAATGATTGCCGCAGATACCATATAAGGACGCAACATACGCTTGAAACTCATTCCCGTAGAGAACATGGCAATAATCTCCGAGTTCTCCGCCAGTTTGGAAGTAAAGAAGATTACGGCGATAAATACAAACAGCGGACTGAACAGATTGGCAAAGTAGGGGATGAAGTTCAGATAATAATCAAAGACAATAGCATTCCACGGTGCTTCATGAGACATGAAGCGGTCCATCTTCTCGTTGAAGTCGAACACCACCGCAATGGAGATAATCAATGCGATGGCAAAGACATATGTACCCAGGAACTTCTTAATAATGTACCAGTCCAGCCGCTTCAGGAATTTACCTCTCGGCAGCTTTATATTCTTCCATATCCTCCAGTTCATTTTTCTCATAATCTTGTCGATACGCGTTTCACCATCATCGGTTTCCAGGTAGCAAAGTCGCCTGCAATGATATGCTTACGTGCCTCGCCTGCCAGCCACAGATAGAAAGCCAAGTTGTGGATAGATGCTATCTGCATGGCAAGCAGCTCTTGTGCATGGAACAGATGGCGCAAGTATGCCTTGCTGTACATGGTATCTACGTAGGAGGCACCGTCTGCTTCAATGGGAGAGAAATCCATTTCCCATTTTTTGTTGCGCATGTTCATGATGCCGTCCTTGGTAAACAACATGCCGTTGCGTCCGTTGCGGGTAGGCATCACACAGTCGAACATATCGACACCGCGTTCAATGCCCTCTAGAATGTTTACCGGGGTCCCGACTCCCATCAGATAGCGAGGCTTGTCTTTGGGAAGAATACCATTCACCAGCTCAATCATCTCGTACATCTTGTCTACAGGCTCGCCCACAGCCAGACCGCCAATGGCATTACCGTCAGCACCTTTAGAGGCGACAAACTCTGCCGACTGCTCGCGGAGGTCGCGATAGACGCAACCCTGCACAATGGGGAATAAGGATTGCTGATAACCGTACTTCGGTTCTGTTTCGTTGAAACGCTTGATACAACGGTCCAGCCAGCGATGTGTCAATCCCAGTGATTTTTTTGCATATTCGTAGTCCGAATCCCCCGGAGGACATTCATCAAAGGCCATCATGATGTCTGCACCGATAGTCCGTTCTATATCCATCACCTTCTCCGGCGTAAAGATATGCTTGCTACCGTCGATGTGCGAACGGAATTCCGCACCTTCTTCGCGCAACTTGCGGATACCGGACAACGAGAATACCTGGAAACCGCCGCTGTCTGTCAGCATAGGACGGTCAAAGCCGTTGAACTTATGCAGTCCACCGGCTTTCTCTATCACTTCCAGTCCCGGACGCAGATAAAGATGATAGGTATTACCCAATATAATCTGCGCCTTTATATCCTCTTTCAGCTCAGGCAGATGCACGCCTTTCACTGTTCCCACTGTACCTACCGGCATAAAGATAGGTGTCTCAATCTGCCCGTGGTCAGTAGTAATCAGTCCGGCACGTGCATTGGTCTTGCTGTCTGTATATTGTAACTCGAATGTCATTCCTCTTTCTTTTCGGTCTTTTCTTTCTTTACGGACAAGTCGATGGCATCGGCTACTTTTTCATCAGTCAGCGCAATGGCAAACACTTCCTTAATATCTTTCACATAGTGGAAAGTCAGTCCTTTCAGATATATATCCTGTATCTCTTCTATATTCTTGCGGTTCTCGTCGCTCAAGATAATCTCCTTGATACCGGCACGCTTGGCAGCCAGTATCTTCTCCTTGATGCCTCCTACCGGAAGTACCTTACCGCGAAGTGTTATCTCTCCCGTCATGGCAAGATTGGCCTTCACCTTTTTCTGGGTGAGGGCAGAAGCGAGGGAGGTAGCCATCGTGATACCGGCAGACGGACCGTCTTTCGGAATGGCGCCTTCGGGCACATGGACATGGATGTTCCAGTTATCAAAAATCTCTTCGTCAAGATTCAGCAGGGAGGCATGCGCCTTGATGTATTCCAATGCCAGCATGGCCGACTCTTTCATTACATCACCCAAATTGCCGGTCAATGTCAAACGTCCACCCTTGCCACGGCTCAGGCTGGTTTCCACGAAAAGTATTTCACCACCTACGGCAGTCCACGCCAGACCGGTCACCACCCCTGCATACTCATTACCCTGATACTTGTCCCGGGTATATTCGGGTGCACCCAGGAATTCATACAAGTCTCCCGGTTTTATTTCGGTCTTCGCAAAATAACCGTCCGTAGCATATTGGCGTGCAGATTTACGGAGTATCTTTCCGATTTTCTTTTCCAGTTCGCGCACGCCGCTCTCACGGGTATAATTCTCTATAATGGCTTCCAGTGTGTTCTTCGGAATCTTGATATCATTCTTTTTCATACCGTTTGCCTCCAATTCCTTCGGAACCAGATGGCGGCGGGCAATCTCAATCTTTTCTTCCGTGATATAGCCGCTTACCTCAATCAGCTCCATACGGTCCAGCAACGGTCCGGGGATGGTATTCAGATTATTGGCAGTAGCGATGAACATCACTTTGGACAAATCATAGTCCACATCCAGAAAGTTATCATGGAATGTAGTATTCTGTTCCGGGTCGAGCACTTCGAGGAGGGCAGAGGAGGGGTCTCCCTGGCGGTCGGCACTCACCTTGTCTATTTCATCCAGAATAAATACCGGATTGGAGGAGCCTGCCTTTATCAGATTCTTGATAATCCGTCCCGGCATGGCACCGATATAGGTTTTACGATGACCGCGAATCTCAGCTTCATCATGCACGCCTCCCAGCGACATACGGATATACTTACGCTTCAAGGCTGCAGCAATGGAACGCCCCAAAGAGGTTTTTCCCACACCCGGAGGGCCATACAGACAGATGATGGGGGACTTCATATCGCCCTTCAGCTTTAATACAGCAAGATGTTCCAGAATGCGTTCCTTCACCTTCTCCAAACCATAATGGTCTTTGTTCAGTGTCTTTTCTGCATTGACAAGGCTCAGATTATCCGTCGTATAAATGCCCCACGGTAAACTAAGCATCGTCTGCAGATAGTTCAGCTGCACGCTATAGTCGGGAGACTGGGGATGGGTACGTTCCAACTTATCCACCTCTTTCAGGAACGTAGCCTTCACCTCATCATTCCATTTGATGGTCTCCGCCTTCTTACGCATCTCCTCTATTTCCTGCTCTTGACCGCCGCCACCCAGCTCATCCTGAATGGTTTTAATCTGCTGCTGCAGGAAATACTCACGCTGCTGCTGGTCTATATCCTCACGTGCACGCATCTGGATAGACTCTTTGATTTCGGCAAGCTGCACTTCACGATTCAGAATCTCAAGCAGGCGGTAGGTACGCGCCCGCAAAGAGTCGATACGGAGCAGTTCTATCTTTTCGTCTTTCTTGAGTGGCAGGTTCGTACAGATAAAGTCTACCAAAAACATTGGATTGGTAATGTTCTTGATGGCAAATGCCGAATCCTGCGGAAACATATCGGATGACTTGATGTAGCGTACTGTCAAGTCTTTACACGCCTCTACCAATGCATGGAATTCCTTGTCATTCTTCTCCGGAAGTTCTTCATTCAGCGTAGCTATCCGTCCCTTCAGATAAGGAGTCGTATCCGTAATCTCCTTCAGTTCCATACGTTTGGAGCCTTGCAGAATGACGGTAGTTGTCTGGTCTGGCATTTCAAGCACACGTACTATCTTGGCAACTGTACCGATGGTATGTAAATCCTCAAACAGAGGTGTCTCTGTTTCAGCCACCTTTTGGCATACAACAGCTATATAAGAATTTTTCTTTTCTGCTTCACGCACCAATTTGAGGGAAGATTTTCTTCCTACAGATACCGGCATAAACACCCCAGGGAACAATACCATATTTCGGAGAGGCAATATCGGTAAAACCTCTTCTACCTCAATGTCCATCAATTGTTCTTCATTCCCCTCAAAATCAGCAATTACAGAGAAAGCGTTTCCGCTTCTATCTTCGACATCACTCAGGTAATTTCTTTTCTTCATTTCTTTCTTTTTAGTTTATGTCATATTGGCAGGCCAATAAAGCGCCTGCAAAGTTAAGCTATTTCTTCATAAATAAACGTTCTTCACCCTTTAAAAAGACAAAAACAGTGCCAATTTTATGACAAATATGCAGGCTTTGATTATTTTTGAGCCCAATTAAAGAAGATAAACATGCCAAAATCATCTTTTAAGTTTAAACAATTTACCATATTTCATGATAAATGCGCCATGAAGGTCGGCACAGATGGTGTACTACTTGGGGCATGGGCCCCGGCAGACAAAGCAAAGCGTATACTGGACGTTGGAACCGGTACCGGATTAATAGCCTTACAGTTAGCGCAAAGGAATCCGCATGCCCGGATTACTGCAATCGAGATAGATGCGGCTGCAGCCGGACAAGCCACAGAAAATGTATCTCACTCTCCATGGGCCGATAGAGTAGAGGTCATATGTCATGATTTCCGAGATTATCAGCCGGAAAACAGATTTGACCTCATCGTTTCCAATCCTCCCTATTTTATAGATGCGTTGAAATGTCCTGACGAACAAAGGTGCACAGCACGGCATGCGGGCAATTTGAATTACGATTTACTGTTTCATCGTTCGGCATCTTTGCTTGAAGAGCAAGGAGTCGTAAGCATCATTATTCCAGCGGAAGCTGAAAAAACGGTTGTGGATACAGCTTGGAACCATAAGTTGTTTCCATTGCATCGTGTGCAAGTCTTCACCAAGCCCGGAAAACCGTGTAGACGGGTATTGCTGAACTTTGGTTTTGAAGCAAAAGAGTGTAGAGAAGAGAAACTCTGTATTGAGGTGAATCACAATGAGTTTACCCCTGAATATGTAGCTTTAACGAAGGATTTCTATCTGAAAATGTAATTTTAATTGCATAAAACTTGCCTAAATGTTTGGTTGGTATCAGAATTGTTTTTACCTTTGCA
Source organism: Bacteroides sp. AF39-16AC (assembly GCF_003602735.1). Lineage (NCBI taxonomy): Bacteria > Pseudomonadati > Bacteroidota > Bacteroidia > Bacteroidales > Bacteroidaceae > Bacteroides > Bacteroides sp. AF39-16AC. The sequence goes on from NZ_QTLN01000007.1 coordinate 45,926, forward strand.
CTCGCTTTTCAGAAGTAAAGTATTCGGGGTGTAGCGCAGTCCGGTTAGCGCACCTGCTTTGGGAGCAGGGGGTCGTGGGTTCGAATCCCGCTACCCCGACAGAAATTAATAAGCTACTGATTTTTCAGTAGCTTATTTTTGTATATACCCTCTTTCCCACTTATCCAAATAGCAGCGTAAAGCAACTCCCTTTTCCCACAATAGACTGCACCGTGATATTCCCTCCATGCCGGTTCATCACTTGTTTACATAAACTGAGCCCGATGCCCGAACCGGAAGGCTTGGTGGTGAAGAACGGTACAAAAATCTTATCTTGCACTTCCGGCAGAATGCCTTCACCATTGTCATTGACAGTGATTAGGCATTGCCACGAGAGGGCGGGTAGCATCTTCACTTCTATCCGGGGATGCTCTTTCCTGCTACATGCCTCTTTGGCATTTTTAATCAGATTAATCAGTACTTGTTCTATCTGTGTCCGGTCTATCTGGAGTATGCGGTCGGTCTCCGGAAGCTCTATCCGGATATACTCTTCCGAAAACAGCTTCTGCAAATCCTGCAACAGCTCGCGGACGGCAACCGGACGACGGACGGGGGCGGGAAGTCTTGTCAGCTTCCGGTAATTCTCCACAAACTCCAACAACCCCTTACTACGGCGGTGGATAGTCTGCATTCCCTGCCGCATGACGGGATAGTTCTTTTCCGACATTTCCCGCTCGCTCAAGGTTTCGGAGAGGGAGATGATGGGAGTGATTGAATTCATTATTTCGTGCGTCAGCACACGTATCAGCTTTTGCCACGCTTCCATCTCATTGCGTTCCAGCACGCGGGTACGGAAATTCCTCATCGCTTCGGAAAGCTCGTCCACCATATCCTCCATAGACCGGTTCTTGTAGGGAGAACGGAACGACAGCATCATGTCGTCATAGCGCAGGCTCTCTGCCAGATGGCGCATCATGCGCACCTGCATCATCTGCAGGCGGTACAGATGAACGGCAATCGCCAGCAATATCAAAAAAGCCATCAGTGCACTGAACCACAGTCCGGCATCCACCAGCAGATAAACGCCGACCGAAAGGAAGGCTATGCCGATGATGTGCAGTGCCACAATCAATGAATATCGTTTCATAAGCCCAGTTTTTCAAGTTTCCGGTACAAGGCGAAGCGAGTAATGCCCAAGTATTCGGCGGCACGGGTCACATTTCCTTCACTGAGCCGCATGGCACGTTCCACAGCCTGCCGTTCCAATTGCTCCAAGTTGAGGACTTCTTCTTCCTTCTTCTGACGGGAAACAGAAGCTTGGAACATAAAGTTCTCCGGACGAAGCAGAGAACCGTCTCCCAATATGACAGCACGTTCCACTGTATGCTGCAACTCACGTACATTACCCGGCCAGGCATATTTCAACAACTTGTTTTTCGCCTCCCGGGTCAGCCCGCGCATCTCTTTCTGATATTTGCGGGCATACCGTTGCAGGAAATACTCTGCCAGCAGGAGGATGTCGTTTCCGCGTTCCCGCAGAGGTGGAATATGCAACTCGATGGTGTTGATGCGATACAGCAGGTCTTGGCGGAAGTCTCCTTCGTCCACCAGCCGACGGATGTCTGCATTGGTGGCGCAGATGAGCCGCACATCAATGGGCGTAGCCTGCGTACTTCCCAAACGACTGATACAACGCTTTTCGATGGCAGTCAGCAATTTGGCCTGCATGGGCAGGGAAAGGTTACCTATCTCGTCCAGAAAAAGCGTACCGCCGGTTGCCACTTCCATACGTCCAGCTTTCGCTTTCCGTGCATCGGTGAAGGCGCCTTTCTCGTAGCCGAACAACTCGCTTTCGAACAACTGTTCGGGGATACTGCCGAGGTCTATCGTGACAAACGGCTTTCCATAGCGGGGAGAATTGCGGTAAAGCATACGGGCAATCACATCCTTTCCAGTTCCATTCTCACCTAATATAAGAATGTTGGCATCCGCATCGCGCAACTTCTCCACAGTAGAGAAAACTTGCTGCATGACGGGAGAATCACCGATAATAATCTCTTCGGAGCCTCCCGTTGTGGCATTGCTCAGTACTTCCACCTGCTCTTTCAGCAGATTTATCTCGGTGCGCGAACGGCGCAACTTCATGCCCGAAGAAAGGGTCGCCAACAATTTTTCCTTCTCCCACGGCTTGGGAATGAAATCCGTAGCCCCCGCTTTGATGGCACGCACTGCCTTGTCCGTATCCGCGTAGGCAGTCATGAAGATGACCACTGCTTGCGGGTCGATACTCAGAATCTGCTTCAAGCTGTCGAAACCTTCCTGACCACTGATGGCATCACGGCTGAAATTCATATCCAGCAGAATAATGTCCGGACGGAAAGTGGTCATAAAATGCTCGATGCGGTCGGGGGTCACCGCCACCTTTATCTTCTCGGCGTAGGGTTCGAGAAGAAGGTTCAGTGCAAAAAGCACATCCTCGTTATCATCTACAATCAATATTTTACCAAACTGCTCCATATCTGTTTTCTTTTCGTGCAGGCAAGGCCTACACAATCCCACATCTCTTGTACGGGCAAAGATAAGTATAATATCCATGTGTTGTGCGTGCATTATCGCACTATTTTTGTGCGCAACTGCACACGTTTGGAAAGCTTCGAACCACAACAAACACTTATAATACAACAACTTATACTTATGGCATAGAATTTGAACTTTATAGAGTAAAGAAAACAACTATGCACCGGAATATATTTTTATTGCTTATTACATTCAGTCTGACGTCGAGTGCCGTTGCCCAAGAGCACACGTTGGAGCTGACTTTGGAAGAAACCATCGAGCAGGCCCGCCAGCAGTCGCCCGACGCCCAAAATGCCCGCCATAGCTTCCGTTCCGCTTATTGGAACTACAAATACTACTGTGCCAACTACCTGCCGACGCTCAAGCTTACTTCCAATCCCTATCTGGACCGTGCTATCAACAAAGTGACCCAAAGCGATGGCAACGTCAAGTTCATAGAGCAGAACCTGCTGAGCACTGACCTAACACTGAGCCTGACACAAAACGTGCCGTGGACCGGAGGAACCTTTTTCATTGAAACGGCTGCGCAGCGCCTCGACCTTTTCAGCAGTGACACCTATTCCTGGCAGACTTCACCCGTCAACATCGGATACAGCCAGTCCTTGTTTGGCTACAACAGCCTGAAGTGGGACCGGCGCATCGAACCTATCCGTTATCGCGAAGCCAAGAAAACCTACGTAGAAACCCTTGAGCTTGTTGCCGCCAATGCCACAGAGAAGTTCTTCAACCTGGCCAAAGCACAAAGCAACTACGAAATAGCCAACGCCAACTACGCCAATGCCGACACCTTATATATATATGCGCAAGGACGATATAACATCGGCACCATCAGCGAAAACGAAATGTTGCAGCTCGAACTCAACAAACTGACCGAAGAAACCAACTGCATGAATGCCCGCATCGAAGTGGAAAACTGCATGCAGGAACTCCGTTCCTACCTCGGCATCCAAGAAGACCTCCTTATAAAGGTGAGAATAGACAACCGCGTGCCCGACCTGCACATCGACCTGGATGCCGCGCTGATGCTTGCCAACGAAAACAGTCCGGAGATACAGAACATGCTACGCCGCAAGGTGGAAAGCGAGAGTGCCGTGTCGCGCGCCAAGGCCAATGCCGGACTGAAGGCAGACATCTACCTGCGCTTCGGCTTGACACAAACTGCCGACAAGCTGAAAGATGCCTACCGGAATCCACTGGACCAGCAGTACGTCAGCTTGGGCATTACCCTCCCAATCCTGGACTGGGGGCGCGGAAGGGGACAAGTACGCGTGGCCCGTTCTAACCGAGACCTTGTCTACACGCAGGTAGAGCAAGACAAGACGGATTTCGACTTGAACGTACGGAAACTCGTAAAGCAATTCAACCTGCAGGCGCAACGGGTAAACATAGCCGCCCGCACGGACCATACAGCCCAACGACGCGCCGAAGTAGCCCGAAAACTCTATCTGCTCGGCAAGTCCTCGGTACTCGACCTCAATGCATCCATCACGGAAAAAGATACGGCCCGGAGAAGCTATATAACGGCTTTGTACAACTATTGGAGTTTGTACTATGCACTGAGAAGCATCACGCTATATGACTTTGAAAAAGAGAGGCCACTGGCAGAAGACTTGGAAAGGGTTACTAATGAAGAATCTATACAGTAATAGAATCGTGGAATAGTTTTAGTAAAAACTGGCCGGAGATTTACTAAAACTCCGGTGACGATTTACTAAATCTCCGGTAAAGTTTTAGTAAAACTCGGAACCCTTATTCAGAAGTACTTCTGAAGGGGGTATCTGAAAAGTAAAAAAAGAGTATATAAAATATTGCATTATGGATATAAAACTTGAAAAGAAACCCTGGTACATCCGTTACCGCTACTATCTGGCGGGAGGCGTTGCCTTCCTTGCCTTCCTGATTTATGTAGTCACCCTTTCGCTGGGTCCCAGCAAACTGCGTATCGAGCAGGACAACATACAGATAGCCGAAGTCAAGAACGGCAAATTTATGGAATATGTAGATGTGGAGGGAGTGATTCAGCCCATCCTTACCATCAAGGTCAATGCACGTGAAGCCGGAAGCGTGGAACGCATCATAGGAGAGGAGGGGAGCCTGCTCCGGCAAGGAGATACCATCCTCGTCATGGAAAACCCCGACCTGCTGCGCAGTATCGAAGACCAGCGCGACGACTGGGAAAAGCAGCTTATCACCTACCGCGAAAAAGAAATTGAAATGGAGCAGAAAAGCCTGAACCTGCAACAACAAGCCCTGCAGACCGATTATGACCTCAACCGCCTGCGCAAGAGTTTTGCCCTTGACAAGGAGGAGTACCGCATGGGCATCAAGAGCAAGGCGCAGCTCGAAGTTTCCGAGGACGAATACAACTATAAAGTGAAAAATGCCCATCTTCAAAGGGAAAGCCTCCGTCATGACTCTGCCGTCACCGTCATCCGCAAAGACCTCATCAGGAACGACCGCGAACGGGAACGGAAGAAGTATGAACGCGCCTGCGAACGGCTCGGCAACCTGGTGGTGAAAGCTCCCGTCGCCGGCCAGCTCAGTTTTGTCAAGGTGACTCCGGGACAGCAGGTCGCTTCCGGTGAAAGCATTGCGGAAATCAAGGTGCTGGACCAATATAAAGTGCATACTTCCCTGAGCGAATACTACATCGACCGCATTATCACCGGATTGCCTGCCACCATCAATTATCAGGGAAGAAAATACCCGTTGCGCATCACGAAAGTGGTTCCCGAAGTCAAAGACCGCACGTTCGACGTAGACCTCGTCTTCACCGGTGACATGCCCGACAACGTACGTGTAGGCAAAAGCTTCCGGGTACAGATAGAACTCGGCCAGCCGGAGGAGGCGCTCGTCATTCCGCGCGGCAACTTCTACCAGAGTACCGGAGGACAATGGATTTACAAACTGAACGCCGCAAAGACAAAAGCCGTGCGCGTGCCGCTTGGCATCGGTCGCCAAAATCCGCAACAATACGAGATTACGGAAGGTTTGCAGCCCGGAGATTGGGTAATTACAACGGGATATGATACCTTTGGCGAGGCGGAAGAATTGATAATGAAATAAAACTACGCACTATGAGACAAATAATCTTAGCCATCAATGCATTGCTGAAATTCAAAGCATACACCCTTATCAATGTATTGGGACTGGCGTGCAGTTTGGCTTGCGTACTCACCGTAGCCCGATATATCCACCAAGAAAATACAGTGAACCAATGCTTTCCCGAATATAAACGCATTTGCCTGATAAAAACCTCTACCAGCAGTGGTGAGAACTTCTTGGGAGGCTACCGGTCGGGATTGGAAAAGGATCCTGCCGTAGAACAATTTACGGTGATTTATCAAATATCGGATATGCCCGTTCTGTTCGGTGAACAGGAAATTGCAGCGAACGCTTTTTCCGTAGACAGCACCTTCTTCAAAATCTTTCCATATAGGGTGATTGCCGGAAGCGGAAGAATAGTCCGCCCGAGGGATGTTGTCATCACCCGTTCTTTTTGGAAGAAGAAGCTGGGAGGGAAGAATGCCATAGGCGCTACTTTCAAAAACACAAAAGGGAATAAATTCACTATTATAGGAGTGGTGGACGACCCCGATACCAAGACATCATGGATGCCGGATATATTTATGTCGGATGAACTGGATGAATTCCTTTTTTTCGACCCTATATACGCCATGCTGATGGCACCGGATACAGACATTGCACTGCTGAATAAAAAGTATTCAAAAGAACACCCCCGCAGCAAATGGAGCACTTATGAGACAGTACGCTATCAGTATTTGCCTTTGAAAGATTTATATTACGATAAAGACCACGGAAAAGAAAACAAGAACTATCAATATGGCAACCAAAGCTATGTCCGGGTATTGATGGTAGTAGCCTTCCTGGTAGGTATCATAGGGCTGCTGAACTTCATCAACATCTACACTGTCATCATGTCCAAGCGGTCAAGAGAGTTTGGGGTGAAAAAAGTGTTCGGTGCAGGCAGGACAGACATTTTCCTGCAAATATATGCCGAGAACATCTTATTGACGGGACTGGCATTACTCCTTTGCTGGGCTTTAATAGAAATAACCAGGTTTTTCTTTTTCCATGAACTTTATATACCTACCACAACAGACTCCGGCTTTGACCGGAAGGTCTCTGCCATCGTACTTTTAGGATTGCCATTGCTGACTACTGTTTATCCGTTCTTGAAATACACATGTAGCAGACCCGTCAACTCCATACGCGAGCTGGCATCTTCACGCTTTTCCACACGGTCACGCATGATATTACTGTGTTTTCAATATGTCGTAACCATCTTTATAATAACCGTTTCTCTATTCTTTGTACGGCAGTTGGAGTATATGCTCTGCGCCGACCTCGGTTTCCGCTCGCACGATGTGATAACTTGCCGGATGTATGTCGATAAATTGGGCTTATATAAAACAACTAAAGAGGAGGGATTGGATGAAGGAAAAAGACAATATATAAGTAATGCTTTGGTCAATAAACGAATGAGTGAAAGCACTCTGTTTGAGCATTGGAGCAGAGGAAACGACTTGCTGTTCACCGACTTCCGTTTTGACAGTTTTGCGCTCAACAGAGCCGAAAACGGTTTCCATCCGGCATTATCTGCACATTTAACGACCCACTCCATGGCAATATACGATTTTCAACTTGTAGAGGGGCGCCTATGGAACGACTCCATAGATGAAGCGTTCACCAAAAACAGTTTCAAGGTAATTATCAACGAAACCGCTAAAAGAGTCTATGGAATAAAAGACATCACCAAAGACAAGCTGCAACCTGAAGAACCACACTACGCCTCAAGCAGCTTACCGGATTTCTACAATCCACCTTGCGAGATAGTAGGGGTCATAAAGGATTTCAATGTTCGGCACCTTTCACAATCCATCCAACCGGTTGTCATCTATTATCACGATGCAAGCATAGGCGGAATTTATACTGTTACAGCCTCGTATAAGCACGAGAATAAAGCCAAAGTCATTGATTTCCTGCGCCGCTTATACGAAGAATCTACGGGAAGAACCGACTTTGAATATACGCTGATAGAAGATGAACTCCAAAAGATGTATCGTGAAGACCGTCAAGTGGTGAACATTTATACGCTCTTTGCCGGAATAGCCATTTTCATCTCTTCATTGGGATTATTGTCAATATCCTTGTTCGATATTCGGCAACGTTACCGTGAGATAGGTTTACGCAAAGTGAACGGTGCGCAAGCAAAGGATATTTACCCCTTACTCATTAAAAAGTATCTCTCGGTCATGGGAGTCGCCACTTTGCTATCCATACCCTTGTCATGGATTGCCATTACCCTCTATTTGCAGGATTTTGCCCACAAAGCCCCTTTGACATTCGACTTGTTTGCCGTAGCAGTAGCCATAACAACTGCCATCTCCTTGTTGACTATTATTAGGCAAATCAGCAAGGCTGCCAACATCAATCCGGCAAGCATTATGAAAAACGAATAAAAGACACGAATATGAAACTCATACTATTATATATCCGAACATTAAGTAGGTTTAAAGTATATACGGTAATCAATATTATCGGACTGGCACTGAGCTTGGCTTGTGTCATTATTATATTCCGCTACGTGAAGCAGGAAAATGATGTAGATTGTTATAGTCCCAACAAAGACCGGATAGGCATCATGGTGCAGGAATACAAAGATGACAACAATAAAACGGCAGTTATCGGAGGTCCCCTCGAAGATGCAGACATAGAAGCGATGTCCACTTTCGTATGGTTCAATAAAGACTATATCATAAAGGAAGAAAAACATATTGATGTAGAAACGATTGTAGCAGACAGCTTGTTTCTAATAGTGACTGATTTTCCCATGAAATATGGAAAAGCCGAATCATGGGCGGCGTCTCCACAAACCGCCTTTATCACAGAAGAGCTGAGTGAGAAACTATTCGGGAACATAAATCCTATCGGCAAAACCATTGAATACTCTACCGGTGACCCTCTTACGGTGACCGGAGTTATCGGCAAAGACAGAGGGAAACGCTCGCTTCATTTCGACTTGCTTGTTCCTGAAACATTGCAGAAGGATTGGGAGTTCCGTTTCCCGATGAAAATGGCATTAATTCATAAAGGGGCCTCCTTTACGAAGATAAATGCACGGCATGCAGCGTTCCGGCAATCTCCACGTGCTGCGGATGTTGAATTCAGGTATCAACTGCTTCCCATGCGTGAAGTGTATTTTCATCCAGCCATTGATGTTTGGCAGGACATGCTGCAAAGGGGGAATTTACCACAGCTACATCTATTGGCACTTGTTGCTGTACTAATTTTAATTGTAGGCATCTTCAATTTTATGAGTCTTTATACGGTTGTATTATTGAAACGAAGCAAAGAATTCAGACTAAAGAAGGTTTTTGGAAACAATTCAGCACAGCTATTCTCCCAACTATATATCGAGAATTTATGTCTGACACTTGTATCATTATTTATAGCCTGGTTCCTTGTCGAGATTTCCGTCTTTCCCTTAAATAAATATTTTGATGTCATTCAACAACCTAATGGTATATTTGACATAGGAATAACCATAGCTATCCTGATTTTACAGCCATTGACAGCTTCAATCTATCCGTTTTTTAAATTCAAATACAACACGCCTATCCATTCATTACGGAAAATAGGCAGTGGTGAAAAATCGTCTGTTGTAAGAAACCTCTATCTGAGTATTCAGTATATCGTGGCATTCATTCTAATAGTTGTTTCCATGTTCTTCGCCAAACAACTGTATGAAATGACTCATATAGATTTAGGCTATGACACAGACTCTATCGTTAAAGTCCATTTTGAACGCTATGAACGCAAACAGCCTACCACTGAAGCAGAATATCTGAAACAGACCTCCTTGCGCAAAGCCTCCAAAGAAAATATATCCACTGCAATGAATGCCTCTCCTTTATTCACGGCATGGAATTACTCTTTATCCCCTTATGAATATTTCACAGAATCTCCGGTACTTTTCCGTAAGCTCGGAGAAGCCAATTTCAAACAATTGTATTGCATTCCCATAACAGAAGAAGAAATAAGATTTCATGGCTTCCGTTTATCCCAGGGACGTTTATGGGATGCCGACATCGACCATGAAGGTGAAGCAAAACTGATTCTCAATCAAAAAGCCATGCAACTCTTCGGACTCGAAAGCGCAATCAATGCCCGGCTGGAACCCCAACAACCTTTATGGCCGCGTAGGGATTTGAGCCCTTATCAGATTATAGGTATCGTCGAAGATTTTTATTGCGGACATTTATCCCAACCGGTTCTTCCTATCGCTTTTATATACGGTGAAACATATCTTTCACAAATTCCTTTGCAAGCTAAAATTGCTCCAGGACATCAAAAAGATGCCGTTGCCTTCCTGGAAAACCTACACAACGACAATGCTGATGGAGCCTTCAATTATACTTTTGCAAAACAGGAAGTTGAGAATCTCTATAAGTCAGACAAGCAAATAACTATTACCTATTCCTTTTTCGCCTTTATGGCCATTCTAATATCCTCAATAGCTTTGTTTGGATTGTCCTTATTTGACATACAACAAAGATACCGGGAAATAGCTATACGAAAAGTACATGGCGCTACACATAAGGAAATTTTATTGTTATTACTCAAAAAATACATTATCATATTAGCAATGTCATTTTTGATTGCCATTTCTATATCTTATTGGGGAATAACCATTTATCTGAAAGATTTTGCCTACAAAGCCAACATCAGCAGTTGGTTGTTCATTATTGCAGCAATCATCATATCATTAATTTCCATATTAACATTGGTTTATCAAGTAAAAAAGGCTGCACGACAGAATCCGGCGGAAGTAATCAAAAGCGAATAATACAATAATGATACTATTATGATAAGACATTATATTAAAACAGCATTCAGAAACCTATTAAAGTACAAGGCACAGAATATCATCTCTATCATCGGACTGTCGGTAGGTATACTTTGTTTTAGTATCTGCCTATATTGCAGCCGCTATATAAATTCTACCGACAAGTGCTTTACCCACTGGGAACGCATTGCAGACATAAACCTATACACTCCAGCAGAAGAACCTTATTCCGGAACTCCCGCTACGTTGTTTGAGAGTCTGCGCCAATTGCAATTCCAAGAAGTAGAAGCATTTACTTTTGTTGCCTATCCCCGCCCACGTAGCTACAATGTGGAAACTATCGACAAGGAAGAACTGCCTTACGAAGATTTATATGCTATGGAAGTAGATACAGCCTACCATAGCGTGTTCACCCCGGAAGTATTACAAGGTTCATGGGCTGTAGCATCGCAAACTCCCAATGCCGTGATACTGACACGCTCTCTGGCACACAAAATATTTGGTCTCGGAGAGAATCCGATAGGAAAGCGAATGACCTTAGCACAACGGCTTTTCTCTTCACCTGATACCACACCACGAACAGGAGGTACCATCTATACCATACAAGCGATAATAGAAGATATTCCATTGAATACCAGCCTTAGCTTTCTCCAAAAGATTGATATGTTAATCTTGAACGACAGCGAAGGACTTATACAATTCGATGGACGAGACAGTATGACCGGTGGACTTACTTTTGCTCTTCTTCGTCCGGGCAAAACATCCGCGCAACTTGAAGCTAGTTTCCGTGCAATGGACTTGAAGCACACAATATTCAATGAGAAAAATACCGTATCAGCCTCGAATTTCGGAAAACTTTTTCGGGAGAAATCCGTTGCCCCTTACTTTGCCGGAATCACATTCATTGTCGGCCTTTTGATTCTACTGACTGGTCTACTCAACTTTTTTCATTTTTTGACGGGGAGTTATCTGAACCGTTCGCACGAGTTCGGCATTCGTAAAGTGAATGGAAGTAATGGCAACAAACTATTTTGGTTACTTTTTACCCAAGCCATTATCATTTCGTTCATAGCCTTCTTATTGACTTTCTGTCTGATAGAAATATTTACCCCTTACCTTTCATTCTCTTTATTTGATTTCACATTAGTCATTGAACGGGACCTATTATTGATACAGACAATAGAATATATGGCAGGCGTTATTTTACTATGCTTATTACTCTGCTTGTTTACCGTATGGAGGATGAAGCATGCCTCCATCCAGTCAAGTATTTACAAGAACAAATCCAAACGCCACAAACAGAAGATACGAAATTGTCTTTTGGGTATCCAATTTTTCATCTGTTGGTTATTCATAGTCTTTACAGTCGCTTTATATTTGCAGGCTAACAAGACCGGTTCCACACTGTTCAACACACTGACAGAAAAAGAAAAGTCCGAAATCATCAGTATTCCTATGGATTACCGTTTTATGAAAAATGACGAAAAGCTTGCTCTCATAGAGCGCATCAGTCAACATCCGGATATAAAAGATAAAATGCTGACAGATATTAATTATCTGAAAGGTATTTCGGGAACAAGCATGCAGACAGAAAAAGATAACCGGGAAAGTAGCCTTGAAGTCAATATAATGAATGTTCCTAATAACTTTTTCGAGTTTATGAATATCCCCATTCTCTCCGGGCATGTCCTGAAGACAAATAGTGACATGGTAGCAGACCGTAAATTGGTAGAACGTATAAAGAAGGATTTACTGGGAACCACCTTGTACAATTATCAAGATAGCTACACGGTATGCGGCATTTGTTCCGATTTTGTAGCCGACACTTACAATCAGAGCCAGGGCTTCGTCTTTCTGCCTTGTGATTTCAAATATTATGTAGGTCATTGCTATTTGAAGTGTGTACCCGGAAAAGCAGAAGAAGTAGAGGCTTTCGTTAAGAAAATGCTGGAAGAGAATCTTCCACCGAGTATACAATTACACATTTCGACCTTGCAGGAAGACATTCACCAAGCGCAAGCCATCGAGAACAACATGAAAGGGATAATCTTATTCTTCTCATTTGTCAGCCTTATAATCACTTTATTAGGCGTCTATTCGGCAATCACACTGGATACGGAACGCAGACAAAAGGAAGTGGCAATCCGTAAAGTAAATGGTGCAGGATTGAAACAGATTATCATATTGTTTGCCCGTACGTATATTTATCAGCTTGTACTCTCGGCAACAATGGCATTTCCTTTATGTTATGCCATACTGCAGTTATGGAAAAACATGTATATCGTATTCTTTAATGATGGCCCGCTATTTTGGATTTCAATCTTCATAATCGTAGCTGTCATTACTACTCTGACTATTATTTTCCGTATTCTGAAAATAGCAAGGACAAATCCGGCAGAAGTCATTAAAAACGAATAAGAAAATATATTTACCTAAAGATTATGACCATACTTACAATCCTAAAAATAATTACCCGCAGTTGGTGGAGAAACAAAGTTTTCTTCTTCATTTCTATAGTCAGTCTGGCTATAGGGCTAGCATGTACAAACTTGCTGTTCACCTATTATGTACATGATTACAATATAGAGAGTGGCAATCGGGACAAGAACCGTATTTTCTGTCTGCGTCAGGATAATCCGATGCAGGACGGAAGCAAGGTGGCCTATGCTGATGCCAATATTCCCCCTATGCTGAAAGAAAAATATGCAGAAGTGGAAGACTACCTGCGTATCAATTCTCTGGTTCCACAATATTGTAAATATGGAGGGGAGATTTACCACGATATAACCTTTATATCTGCCGATACTACTTTGCAACATTTCTTCCACTATCATCCCATTGCCGGTAGTTTAAAGCAAGTATTGGAACAACCGGGCAAAGTAGCACTCAGTGAAGCTTTTGCACATAAACTGTTTGGAGATAAAAATCCATTAGGAGAATTGCTGGAAATAAAAACCATGACTGATACCCAAAGTTATGAAGTGGCAGCCATATTAAAGTCACGGTCACAATCATTGCTCCAATTCGACATGATTACCGGGAATAACAAAGACTTTTGGGGTGGAATGACGTTTCTGAAACTAATTCCAAATACCGATGCCCAACAGTTTACCGAAAAAATCAACCACGACAAAATTCCCACTTTGATTCCGGAAAAGACACAATATTACGTCGACCCTCTGTCCGACATCTACTTTACTACACCGGACTACGATACACAACAACCTCTGCCGTATATCAATCAAAGTAATGTGCAATTATTGTATATCAGCCTTGCTGCCGCCTTGTTGGTACTTATCATAGCCTGCTGCAACTATACCAACATGAGCCTGAGCCGTGTATTGCAACAGCTCAAAATGATACATGTGGAGAAACTGATGGGAAGCAGCTTGAAGGATATCCGCATCCAACTGTTTGGTGATGCATTCCTCACTGTGCTGCTGGCATTCGGATTATCTTTACTCATCATCAACGACTGTCTGTCTTTTTTCAATGGATTATTTGCATCCCATTTAAACGTACATTTCTTTTTCAGCCTACAGATGCTACCCTTGTTAGTGCTCTTTGTACTAGTTATGTCCATTGTCCCTGCTTGGTATATCAGCCATAGACTTTCACAACTCTCATTCAGCGAATACAAGACACTTTACGGAGGTAAAAAGAAACAACGTTTCATAGCTTTGCTGGTCATTCTTCAGTTTTCCATTTCTATAGGGCTGATATTCGCTACTCTCGTTGCCAATGAACAAATCAATCTCATCAAGGAACGGGCCTACTGTTACGAAAATCGGATTGAAATAGGAGATTTCAATGCCGCACCGGCTACAATACTTAAAGAAGAGCTGGAGAAACATGTACAAGGAATAGAGTCCATCGCCCTGTCACAAGGCTCCATATTGAATTCATGGATACGTGAGCTATCCATCAAACAAGCCGACGGTACGGAAAAAAGTTCCTACCTATTAATGCTGTATAGTGATGCCAATCTGGTAAAAACGATGGGGTTCAAACTCTTGTCCGGTAACGCTCCCGAACAACTGCAAAAACAATATGCCTATCCTGCACTGGTCAACGAAAGCTATGTCAGAATGCTGATTCCAGCAGGAATAAATGCCATTGGAAAACCTTTGAAAGAATTTGACCAGTCTGCCGATTCTTTATACATCATCGGCGGTGTATTAGAGGACTTCCCGTTCAGTTCATTGGAAAATGAAATTACCCCGGTCATACTTTACCTTCCACCTACAGAGAGAATGTCGGGTGCCAACTATCTGCAGATTAAGCTGATTGAAAGCAATAAACAAGAAACACTACATCAAATAGCCCAAATATGGGAAAAGATGAATGAAGGGGAGATATTTCAATACACAGACATGCACCAAGACTTTATGAAACGCAATGGTAAAGTCTTGTCTCTCTCCAAACTCCTTATCGCCTATTCTCTGATTGGCTTGATATTGACCTGCTTCGGCTTATTCGGCATTTCATGGTATGCCACTCGCCAGCGTATCCGCGAAATCAGCATTCGCAAGATTCATGGAGCAACATCCCGACAAATCGTGCTGTTGCTGAATAAACCATTCTGCCTGCAAATTCTGCTTGCATATATTCTAGCTGTCCCCATTGTCTATTGGCTCATGCACCATTGGCATGAACAGTTTGCCTATAAAGCCCCCTTCACCGTTATGGACTTTCTATTGCCACTATGTATTGTCTGGATAATATCTGCCGTCACAGTGTGTCTGCAAAGTTATTTGCTGAACAAAACAAATCCGATTGACTGCATCAAATCCGAGTAAGAAATGAAATATTTATAAACCATAAAAACCAAAGCATTATGATTAAGACAGTAAATTTACAGAAGATTTTCAAGACCGAGGAAGTACAGACTCTGGCTTTGAACGACGTAAACATTGAAGTGAAAGAAGGGGAGTTTGTTGCTATCATGGGACCTTCAGGCTGCGGAAAATCCACTTTACTGAATATCCTCGGTCTGTTGGACAATCCTACATCCGGAGAATATTACTTGAATGGGACGGAAGTATCCAAATATACAGAAGCCCAACGTACCAACTTGCGTAAAGGAGTCATCGGCTTTGTATTCCAAAGTTTCAACCTGATTGATGAGCTGAATGTATACGAAAACATCGAACTGCCGTTACTCTACATGGGCATTCCTGCCACCGAACGCAAGCGCCGGGTGGAAACCGCTATGGAGCGTATGGCAATCATGCACCGCAGCAAGCACTTCCCGCAACAATTGTCCGGCGGACAACAGCAACGCGTGGCAATCGCCCGTGCAGTCGTATCAAACCCTAAACTGATACTTGCCGATGAGCCTACCGGTAACCTCGATTCAAAGAACGGAAAAGAGGTAATGGAACTACTGAATGAACTGAATAAGGAAGGTACTACGATTGTCATGGTGACACACTCACAACATGATGCCGGATTTGCCGGACGTATCATCAATCTGTTTGACGGGCAGGTGGTGACGGAAGCTAACTTATAATTCCCGCTTCTCCCGATTTATATGCAGGTTGCAATGTTTTTTCCATTGTAATCTGCATGTTTTTTGGAAATAGCTTTCCTTTTTTTTGTTTCTGTCGTCCGAAATGCCTAATATTGCTACCAATAAACTTTTTACTTCCACATTTTAAATAACAGAAAATGAAAACATACACACCGTCCCCTTTGAACACAGAAAATATCACTTTACCGGATAATTTGACGGAACTCACAGAAGCCATGGCACGCAATGTACATGAAGTATGGGCTTTGGGAAGAGTGAAAGAAGGATGGAAATACGGAGAGACACGCAATGATGAATTAAAGACACATCCCGGACTTGTACCATACGAAGAGTTACCGGACTCAGAACGAGAATACGACCGGCAAACAGCCATACAGACACTGAAACTGATTATGAAACTGGGATTCGACATACAGAAGAAATAATAATCCAATATCTATTATAGTACTATGAGGACGAGTGAGAACAAGTATTATCCTATCCGGCACTGGTGGAAATTCGTGATTCCTGCCTTTATCATTCTCTTTCTGGTTGCAGCATTGATTGTGACATGCACTACATTCCAAAACCTTATTCAATTCTTTCCATCGCGTGGAATGACCTACCTGATGACACTCCATGCCATCATTTCCCTTAGCGTATGCATCTGTTTTTTTCTATGTATCAAGAGATTAATAGATGTATTCTCATTGAATCTGGAACAAGAAAGAAACATTCTTGCATCCTTGTACCAGGAAAAAGAAAAACGGGAGATTATCAATAACGATGAGAAAGAAATCAATAAACTGAAAGAGAATATCAGAAAAGAATTGAAACAAGAAACTGAAAAAAAGGAAACTGTCTAATGACAAAACAAATATGAATCTGCTAACAAGACTTTTTGCCCTTCATTTTGACCGCTCTTTTTCCGGAAAAGGATGGAGGCAGCTTGCTTGGCTTTTCGGAGTCATAGTAACTGTTTTCTTATTGATATATCTGGTAAGTTTTGCATTTATCTTTCCTGAGCCGTCTCTTGAAGAATGGACCGGTATTGATAAAGACGTACCTATGGGGCGTTTGCTTCAGTTGATTTGTCTGTTCATCGATCCGGGGAATATTGTGGAAGTACCACCTTATCTGCGTTGGTTCTCTCTATTGGTCGTAGTGCTGGGATTAATTTTGTTCTGCGGATTATTGATATCCGTAATCTCCAATATGCTGGAACGCAGAGTTGAGCGATATCGTGAAGGCGATATCGTTTACCCTTTGCAAAACCACATCGTCATTATCGGTTTTGACAACATGGTCCCCACTCTTATCCAGCAAATTTGCGATGACACACATTATGGGAATTGCCATATTCTGATTCAGAGTACCCAACCGGCACAAGAAATCCGTAGCAAAATCCATACGGAACTGGATGCCAAAAACGAAAAAAGAATTGTGGTGCTGCGTACCCGGCGCGACTCTATCGAGGAGTTGGAAAAACTCTATACTACCAAAGCGCGCGAAGTATTCCTTATCGGAGAGAGAGACGAACATGACCATGACTCACTGAACATAGACTGCCTGAAAAAGATAGTTGACATTCATAAACGATGCAATAAATGTTCCCTCATACCATTCACCGTTCTTTTCGAATATCAGACTACTTTTGCCGCTTTCCAACTGACCGATTTGTCTGCCGAATGGAGAAAATATATAGAATTCCATCCCTTTAACTTCTACGAGGGCTGGGCCAAAAAGATATTGGTAAGCCGGCAATACGGAAAAGGGGAGAACTGCATTGAATATCCTCCTCTCGACCGTGAGGCAATAACCTACGAAAGCGAAAAACATGTTCATCTTGTTATCATCGGTATGAGCCGTATGGGAGTGGCAATAGGAGTGGAAGCTGCCCATCTGTTGCATTTTCCAAACTTCTGCCGGGACAAGAACATAAAAAGTGTCATTACCTTCATTGATGAAAATGCCGACCGGGAAATGAATTTCTTTTGTGGACGATACCGCCATTATTTCGAGATATCGTCTACCCATTATTACGACATGAGCAAGGACGAAAGGCACGAGAGATTTGTCCTTCCCACCCGTTTTAAAGGAAAAGATGCAGACTTTCTGGATGTGGAATTCAAATTTATCAAAGGCCGTGCGGAAACTCCTGCCATCCAGAACCTAATTAAAGAATGGGTACATGACTCAGGCCAGGTATTGACGATTGCCGTCTGTCTCAATTATCCTCCTCAAAGCATGGCAATGGGATTATATCTGCCGGACGATGTATATGATGAAAACATCCCAGTTTTTGTCCGTCAGGAAACCTCCAGTGCACTGCTCAATATGCTTAACAGTAAAAAGAAAGATGAAGCGATTCATAAATATTCCCATGTTTTTCCTTTTGGAATGCTGGACAACTGTTACGACTTGGACAAAAAAAGCCGGAGGGAGGGACAAATCATCAATTATATATACGATTTCAAGAATAAATATGGAAATGTGCCTCAATCATGCCCACCTGACAATGAGCTGAAAGACTCATGGAACAAACTGTCCGTATCCCTTCAGTGGTCCAATTTGTACAGTGCATATTCCATTAGTCCCAAGCTACGCTCCATAGGCATTACGGATGGTTACGTGAAACTGGACAACGACCAGATAACATTGCTTGCCGAAGTCGAACATAACCGTTGGAACATGGAGAAGCTGCTGCTTGGCTTCCGTAAACCCACCGCCGAAGAAGAAGAGTTAATCTATGGCAGCAAGGAAATGGGAGACATCTTCAAAAAGAAACGCTTTGTGCATCCCGATATACGTCCGTATGATGAATTGAAGGAAAGCTCAAAAGCGTATGACAGATGTATCACAGCCGGTATTCCGCTAGTCGTAAACAACAACACATAGGAAGTAACCAACACTATATTATGAAAACATACCATGTATTTATAGCCTCTTCGCTGAGTTTTCAGAAAGAAAGGGATTTAATGGAAAAAGTCCTGACGGAAAGAAACAACAGCGAACTCAATATTGTAGTGCACCGGCACGAAAAAAATGGAGACAACGATTTAGCTAAAGGCGATACGCAGGAAATCATAAATTCAGAGATAAGGCAATGTGACGTCATCATCTTCTTCGCCGGAAACTGGATACGCTCCAAGACCATCGGAGAGTTTAATGTTGCCATCGAAAATGCATCCAACAAACATATCTATTTCTATCAGAATCCGACATTGGAATACACCCAAGAAGACTGGACAAACACTACTTTATGGAAAGACTTCTATGCGGAATACATGCAAAAGCACCTGGACGACGATACCGTTATCGAGCGGTATGAGAAGCAGTGCAATACGCTGGAGCAGCTAAGGGACGCGTTGGTCAAGGATCGTGAAAGTTTTCTCAATAATCCCTTTTGCGCAATCTCTTGTCATAAGATGGAGTATGATAAAATTATTCCCAACAGCCAAGCCAACCGTCGCAGAGGCAACCTGGACTACTATTTTATCCGTCCGGAAGTAGACAACAAACTTAAAGAGGAGTTTGACAGCACAAACAAGACAATCATCGTCACCGGTCAATCCACTTCGGGAAAGACTATTGCCGTTTGCCGAATGCTGAAAAAGCTCCCTCAGGAATATTATGTGGTCATTTTGAATGCCGATACGACCAAAGAACAGTTAGAACGGCTTTCTGTATCCCAATTCCAGCATGGCAAAAAGATTCTTCTACTGGACGATTTGCAGCTGTTGTTTTGGAAAGAAGAGAATGAAAAGCCGATACCCATTGACAGAGAATTACTTCGCAAGTTATCGGAAATCCTTCACATCGGCAATCCGGACTTCAAGGTTATTGCCACTACAAGCTATAGCTTCAAGGAAGTGAAATCCATGCTTACTTTCAATGAAATGGTTCCTCCGGCCATAGTCGAAGTGGGCATCAAACCTTTATCCTTCAAAAAAATAAATGAATATGCCCGCGAGCTTAGGACATACGGCTATCTTAAACTCCGACCCGAAGCCGGCATGACTATCGGTTCCTTGTTTTTCGACATAGACAGAATCAAGACCAGATATAACAACCAGTTCCAGAACAGCAATTTAAGCAACCTGCAGAAATCCATGCTTCGACAACTCTGCCACGCCATAAAATGTTTGTGGATGTGGAAAAAGAGAAGCCGCAATAAAATAGACCTATTGCTCGATTTCCTCAAATTCACCTATGAGAACAGTTACGAAAAGGCCGACAGAAGCACCATCTGTGAATTGGCAGGCAAAGTAGATGATTTGATTTATTATCAGGACATTGAAAAGGACACATTTGAAGTTGAAGACATCATAGTAACCCAGGTTTTCCAGTACTATAGCAGTGAACCGTCCGATGACCTACTGGCAACTGAAAAGAAAGCCATAAAGGGCATATTCCGCTATATCTACTACAAAGACAGACCGAACTTTTTCAAAAATACAACCAAGATCCTGCATCGGGTGAAAAACTGTTCGGTAAATGCCCCCGAACTCCAACAGTATATCATCAATGATGTTGTAAGCCGCATTTATAAAAACGAACAAACGCTATATACAAGTAAGGAACTGGGAACAAACCCGGAAGGCGTTTCCATTGATTGGGTGGACGCCTATATTGGCAATATAGCCAATTTTGCTCCTACCAATGCAGAGGCCATCCATATTTGGAAATTAACAAAAAAATATAATAGGAGAGAGCTGAATGTGCTGCGGTGGCTTTTGCCCAGACTGCAGACACAACAAGATAAGGACATTGTACACAAGGATTTGCTCAATGAACAAGGGCAAATGCAAGACAAGTATATAGAAAACTCGTATATTGAATTTCAGACAGAATTGGTATGGTTCCTCGACATGGACGAAGCCAAAGAAATATACCTCAACGCTTCCTTTATATACGAAGCTTCCCCAAGTGCCGATGATGACGACATAGATGATTTCTTCTCCGATTCTGCAGAGAGCGCCCATGGGCAGGAAAGCAACAATGAGACTTATCTGACAGAACTGAAAGAGAAAAGAATACGTAATTTCGCCAGGCAGCTTATGCATAAAGCACAGACTCTGGCTGACATACACGACATCAAGAACTTCTTGCAGAAGAATGATAAAGGGGTAGTTCCCCACGACGATGCAGTCTTTTTCTTCAACTTTATTGCTCCCTACACCTGGCTGGAAGTTTTCAAAAGATTCAGCCAGCCGGAAAAGCTGGTTGCATTCTTCAACGAACTGACAGAACTGTCTGTCGACAAAAAAGAGGATACCAGTATGTTCCTGAACAAGACCGAAGTGTTGAATGGAGCACTCGAAAACATACCGTCCTCTTATGCCTATGATTTATGGAACCGTATGGGGAATAACTGTGATGGCTACTCATTGAACTTTATGCTCCAAAAGGCTAAAAATTTTGAGCAAGCCAAAGGAATCTTCAACACTTTTATGGAAAGGTTGGAGCAGCAAGAAGAAGAAAACAAGACCAAACTGAAAGTGGGTGAAATCTACTTGAACGACTTATTGGATACGACCTCCACTTATAGCGGGATTAAGGAATGCGAGGAACTGTTCCATAAATACCATTTACTGGAAGCAGACCAGTCTTTACTGGATTACCCGAGCCAGCACACACAAGGTATCCTATACCAACGCATGACCCTAAAGGAAATCAAGGCACATATGAAGAGACATCGTCCCCAAAACGGCGATGAATCTCGAAATATAAGAACAATCGTACAATTCATTCTGAAAATATCAAATTATGAAGAGGCGTATCAGGCACTGTTCGGAGAAACTCCCGATTGTATTACTCCGGAAGAACAACAGATTTTGAATCATTCGCCCTACGTTGTCTCCGAAATGTTCAATAAGGTAAAGACTCCGGAAGAAGGAGGAGTCGCAAGGGATTTCTTCGAGAACCGGCTGGACAAGTCACTGCTCAATCATCCTGATGCCAATATCTTGAATATCATTATCAATAACCGGTTCATATATCCCTATTATGAACAAAAAGTGGACATGATAAAGCGGATGTCCGAAAAATACACCGTACAACAGAACAGTTATACACATAAACATTTACTCTATCACCTGACCAACCACACCCAAGATTCACTTCCTCCGGAAGAAATACAACTGATTATAAATGAGGAAATAATGAAAAGCCTGGATGCGCCAAAGGATGTATTGAAGCAAATGCTTATCCAGCGATACTATGCCGGAAGAGCACAAGACAACGTTCCGCAGCCTTTTCCCATTTATACATCGGAAGGGTGGAAAATTAAAGAAAGCACTATTCTGGAATATGTGTATTGTCTGCTGGACGTGGGCGTATATGATGGAGGAATTATCTTCTGTTGCATGAAGGCATTGCTCCGTCAGAATGATAAGGAAAACGCCCAACGGCTGCAAGAGCAAGCAATCAGTAAAAAGGTTTTTATCAATTACGATTCATATTGTATGTTGAAAAAGGTAGGAGCCGTCATTCCCAAACCCTACCTATTTGTCGAACATTATCCAATTATGAAGGACATATGCTATCAAATGCGGGAACGCGGCATGACCTTCGAAGAAGCCGAAAGCCGTATAAAAGAGATGGAAGATGATTTACATATTTCCATTGCACGCACACAAATCTACTGGAACAATGTCATCAGCCGCATGGCCAACAACAGAACAAACAAAAAACTGGTGCTTCAGAATACTCTGAAATTCATTGATGAACACCATGTGCCGATGAGTCCGGAAATATATTACTCCCTTTTACACACAATCACTTCCATTGAAGACTATACAAAAGTCAAAGGTTTATATAAAGGCGAATTGAATATAGGACATATCTTCGTACTTCTAAAGAAGATTCCAGAATTTGCCAAATATAGAATTGCCGAATGGGCATTTGTCGCCTGCTTGCGTCAGGAGTTTGATGAATGGTATGACATTCTATGTTCCATCAGTGAGAAAGAACAGGAGAAAAGAATTAAAATCATGTTACAGTCCGAGCGCTACAAGCAACTGCAAGTCATCACCCCCAAAGGGTATCTTAACCAGACTTTCTTGTTCTGGTGGACTATCCGCTACGCCGTCTCAGAGACTGAAGAGCAACGGAAGGCAGAATTGGATACCCTTGTCACAATGATACCCAAACCCTTTGTACCTCAGTATCCGAAAATGATAGAGAAGTTCTTTATACCTTATCCGCAAGACTTGCTTGAAATCATTCGAGAATATATAGGCCGGATTATTTCATCCGAGCCGCAATAGCCAGCAATACCCCGAGCACCACACCCAATATCGCTGCAAACAGCACCCGCATTTCTCCCGGCAGGAGGAATGTGATGGTGTGTGCCGGATACCAGAAGAAAGGAATTGTTTTCTTGAAGACAAAATTCCATTGTGCATCCCAATTCAGATGCGTAATGATGCGGGTCATCGGGATAGGAGTGAGGAGGCTGCGAGGCGAACCGCCACAATCCAAGATATGCGTATCCGTAATCTTATGGAATGTCATGAATACCGGAGCGAAAATGGTATTCATAGCAACTGAAATGGCGAAGGCTATCCATAATTTGTCCAGGCAGAACTCTCCGTTTATAATGGCGGCGGCATTTGCCATTCCCATATATTCCATAAATTGCGGCACACCTTTGGAGAAGATTATCATGGCCGCATTGATACCCATTCCCAGCAGTCCCCACACTACGGCACGCGGCAGTACGCCAAATCCTTTTCGGTTATAGACTCCGGCACTGATACGAAGTCCCAGCATCTCACCCAGTGTAGCAAGAATTCCAAATTTAATGAAACTCATCACCATGCCATGAGCAGCGTTGAAAGACTTATACCAATCGTAGATGGATTCACTCACAAAGAATGGCAGGAATATTATCACCAGAACAAAAACAAAGAGGAAGTCTTGTTTTTTCATACAAAAGTCATGTTTTTCATAAATAATGTGGCAAACATACTAAAATTATTCTAATTTAAAAGCAAATAAGTAAATAAAAGAAGTTTTACCAAACAGAACAAAGTGTTTCCCTTAACCGAACAGTGTGTTTCATTAAAGAGAACACTTCGTTTCCCTTAAAAGAACAGTTTGTTTCAAATAGAAAAACACTTTGTTTTCTATAGCTAAAACAAAGTGTTCAGCACTGTGAACTAACGAATTATCCCATTAGCTCCCTCAGAAGCCCATATCATAGTCTCGGCACAAAAAAAGTGGGATTCAGAGAAACCTCTGATCCCACTTCATCATAGTAAGCAACGGATAGTTATTTCTTATCCTTCATATATTCATCCGCTTTCTCCTTGGCACGTGCCACGCGCTTGGCTGTATCCGGATGAGAAGAGAACATCTTCTGGAACTTGGATTCCTTCGGTGCTTCCGCTGAAAGTTCAAGCAATTTGTTCAAAGCATTGTACATGGCATACGGATCGAGATTATTCTTGATGCAGAATTCAAAGCCGTAATCATCCGCTTCCGTCTCCTGCTTCTGGGAGTATTGAGCACCTGCCAATGCCTCGGCCATGGCACCCAGTTCAGAATCACTCAATTTGGATACCGTAGAACTTGCCGCACCGGCAGCATTCTTCACAGCCGAACGAAGGTAAGCATTCTTCATCGCATCTTTGGAATCCGTATGGATGACGTGACCTATCTCGTGGCCGACAACTGCCATCACTTCATCATCCGTCATGATGTCCATCAGTCCGGCACAGATGCGTACACTACCATCACCGCACGCAAAGGCATTCACATCTATTACTTCATAAACACCGAAGTTCACCTTCAAGCCGTCCACTTCCTTGATATTTCCGGTCAGCTTCTCCAGACGCTTGCCGTAATCCGTATCGGGCTTTGTCAGCGGATTGTGCGTATCCATCCATTCCATATATTCCTTGCTCATCGCTGCAATGTCAGCATCGGACAATGAAATGGCCTTGACGGCATCTGTACCGGCTTGGACAACTTTGGTCACATTGATTTTCTTTCCACCGATTTTGAACTGCGCATAGGCAGTGGTGGTACAACTCATTCCGCATACTACAGCAGTAATGATGAAGAAGTTCTTTTTCATGTACTTTACGATTTAATTTTAATCCTACTTCGCTTTGTCTATAAAAAAAACCGCCTAATCATTATTAAACGGTTTTCCGAATATCTGTTTAAATCAAGTTTACTTGATGATACCCAATTCCTTGAAACATTTAGTCAATTTTTCTACAGCATAATCCACTTGTTCGACCGTATGGGTAGCCATCAACGCTACACGCACCAGTGTATCTTGTGGAGCACATGCAGGTGGAATAACGGGGTTGATGAAGATACCTTCGTCAAAAGCCAGCTTCGTTACTATAAATGTCTTCTCTGTATCACGCACATAGAGAGGAATGATAGGAGATTCTGTCTCACCGATTTCGAAGCCTGCATCGCGGAACTTCTTCAAGGCATAGTTAGTGATGTCCCACAGACGTTGGATGCGTTCAGGTTCGGACTTGATGATGTGAAGCGCCTCGCGGGCTGCAGCCGTAGCAGCAGGTGTGCTACTTGCCTGGAATATATAGGAACGGGCATTGTGGCGCAGCCAATTGATTACCGCCTTGTCTCCAGCAACAAAACCACCGATGGAAGCCAATGACTTGCTGAATGTACCCATAATCAGGTCTACATCTTCGGTAACACCGAAATGGTCGCACACACCACGGCCTTGTTTTCCGAATACACCCAAGCCGTGAGCTTCGTCCACGTAAATGCTGGCATTGTATTTCTTCTTCAGGCGGACAATTTCGGGCAGATTGGCCAAGTCACCTTCCATGGAAAATACTCCATCCACAACAATCAGCTTTACAGCATCCAGTTCGCATTTCTGGAGTTCTTTTTCCAAAGCCTCCATATCGTTATGCTTGTACTTCAACTGAGTGGCAAATGCAAGACGGCGGCCATCTACAATGGAAGCGTGATCACGGTCATCACAAATAATATAATCCCCACGGCCTACAACGGCAGGAATAATACCTTCGTTTACAGTAAATCCGGTAGAAAAACAGAGTGCTTCATCTTTTCCTACGAATTCAGCCAATTCCTTCTCCAGTTCAACATGTATATCGAGTGTTCCGTTCAGAAAGCGGGAACCTGCACAACCGGTGCCATATTTTTCTGTGGCAGCTATCGAGGCATCAATGATACGCTTGTCATATGTCAGTCCCATATATGCATTAGAGCCGAACATCAGAACCTTTTTACCATCCATCATTACCTCTGTATCCTGATGGCTGTTAATTGTGCGGAAATAAGGATATACGCCTTTTGCCATAAACTGCTGCGGCAGGTCGTATTTCGCAAATTTGTCTTGTAGTAAACCCATGAAATATCTTTTATATAATGAATATTTAATTCTATTAAATACAAGTCTTAAAAAACAGGGGGCAAAGATAGCAAAATATGTCGGTATATGTTCTATTTACATTAAAAAAACTACTTATACTTATTTTAAAAAGAATTATGTGGTTAATTTTTCAGATATTTATATTACTTTTGCCAGTTGGAAAACCTGCATAGCAACAACCCTTGCATGAACGAAAACAAGAAGAAAATAGCATTCATCATAAACCCCATATCCGGCACTCAGAGTAAGGAGCAGATACTGAAGTGGCTCGATGAAAAGCTGGATAAGGAAAGGTATGCACAAGAAGTGATTTATACCGAACGGGCAGGCCATGCCGTAGAGATAGCGGCACAGAAGGCACAAGAAGATGCACATGCCGTCATCGCCATAGGAGGAGACGGCACCATCAATGAGATAGCTCGCTCACTGGTACATACAAAAACCGCTTTGGGCATCATTCCCTGCGGTTCCGGCAACGGACTTGCCCGCCATCTGCAGATTCCGATGGAGCCGAAAAAGGCCATCGACATCATCAATGACGGACTGATAGACATCATTGACTACGGAAAAATCAACGATGTCCCTTTCTTCTGCACCTGCGGCGTGGGATTCGACGCATTTGTAAGCCTGCAATTCTCCAAGGCGGGAAGGAGAGGACCACTCACTTATCTGGAAAAGACTCTGCTCGAAAGCCTGAAGTACCGTCCGGAAACCTATGAACTGGAAATGGACGGCAGCACCCTGCGATACAAGGCGTTCCTAATAGCCTGCGGAAACGCATCGCAATATGGAAACAATGCGTATATTGCCCCACAAGCCACCTTGAACGACGGACTGCTGGACGTCACCATACTCGAGCCGTTCACTGTGCTCGATGTACCGTCGCTCTCTTTCCAGCTCTTCAACAAGACCATTGACCAGAACAGCCGGATTAAGACGTTCCGTTGCCAGACACTCCGTATTCACCGTTCTAAACCGGGGGTAGTCCACTTTGACGGCGACCCGATGATGATGGGAGAGAATGTAGATGTAAAGATTATGAAGAAAGGACTGCAGGTCATTGTTCCCCGGGATGCGGAAAAAGACACTTCGAATGTCTTGCAGCGGGCACAAGACTATATCAACGGACTGAAACAAATTAATGATGCTTTTGTGGAAGACATCGCCCATAAAAACAAGATGATACTGGATAAAGGCAAAAGGCAATTCAAGAAACTGACAAAAATGTAATGTTGTAAAAAAGGTACTAAAGGAGTTTCTGAAAATAACTTTCCCCTTTTGATGCGCCATATAATATGTTTTATGTATTTTTGCATGTTCAAAATAGTAAATAAGTAAATCGTCAAACAGTAAATAAAAAGATGTATAGATCACACACCTGCGGAGAACTCCGTATCTCCGATGTTAACAAGCAAGTGACGCTGGCAGGTTGGGTACAGCGCAGCCGTAAGATGGGAGGCATGACTTTCATTGACCTCCGCGACCGTTACGGAATTACCCAATTAGTGTTCAACGAAGAGGTGAATGCCGAACTTTGCGAGCGTGCCAACCGCTTGGGCCGTGAATTCGTAATCCAGGTTAAGGGTACCGTCAACGAACGTTTCAGCAAAAACCAGCATATCCCGACGGGAGACATTGAAATCATCGTATCGGAACTGGATGTTCTGAACTCATCGCTGACCCCTCCCTTCACCATCGAGGAAAATACGGACGGTGGCGACGATATCCGCATGAAGTACCGTTATCTAGACCTGCGCCGTGCCAATGTACGCAGCAATCTGGAGCTTCGCCATAAAATGACAATTGAAGTACGCAAATACCTGGACAGCCAGGGATTCATCGAAGTGGAAACTCCGATTCTGGTAGGCTCCACACCCGAAGGTGCACGCGATTTCGTCGTTCCTTCACGCATGAACCCGGGACAATTCTATGCCTTGCCTCAAAGCCCGCAGACACTGAAACAGTTGTTGATGGTTTCCGGTTTCGACCGTTACTTCCAGATAGCCAAATGCTTCCGTGACGAAGACCTGCGTGCCGACCGCCAGCCGGAATTCACACAGATTGACTGCGAAATGTCTTTTGTGGAGCAGGATGACGTCATCAACCTCTTCGAAGGCATGGCCAAATATCTGTTCAAGGAAATCCGTGGCGTAGAGATGAACGAGCCGTTCATGCGCATGCCATGGGCAGACGCCATGAAATATTACGGCAGCGACAAGCCCGACCTCCGTTTCGGCATGAAGTTCGTGGAACTGATGGACATCATGAAGGGACACGGATTCCCGGTATTCGACAATGCCGCCTACATCGGCGGTATCTGCGCAGAAGGCGCCGCACACTATACACGCAAACAGCTGGATGCACTGACCGAATTCGTGAAAAGACCGCAAATCGGTGCCAAAGGTATGGTATACGCGCGCGTAGAGGCAGACGGCAACGTAAAATCAAGTGTCGACAAGTTCTATGCGCAGGAAGTATTGCAGGAAATGAAGGCTGCTTTCAACGCCAAGCCGGGTGACCTGATTCTGATTCTGAGCGGTGACGACGCCATGAAGACCCGCAAGCAACTGAACGAGTTGCGCCTTGAAATGGGTAACCAACTGGGATTGCGCGACAAGAACAAGTTCGTCTGCCTTTGGGTGGTTGACTTCCCGATGTTTGAGTGGAGCGATGAAGAAGGCCGCCTGATGGCTATGCACCACCCGTTCACCCATCCGAAAGACGAAGATATTCCTTTGCTGGATACAGACCCGGCAGCTGTCCGTGCAGATGCATACGACATGGTGTGCAACGGTATTGAAGTGGGTGGAGGTTCCATCCGTATCCACGATGCACAGTTGCAGGCAAAAATGTTCGAGATTCTCGGATTCACTCCGGAGAAGGCTCAGGAGCAGTTCGGCTTCCTGATGAATGCCTTCAAATACGGTGCACCTCCTCACGGTGGTCTGGCATACGGTCTGGACCGTTGGGTCAGCATCTTCGCAGGTCTCGACAGTATCCGCGACTGCATTGCATTCCCCAAGAACAACAGTGGACGCGATGTAATGCTGGATGCACCTTCGGCTATTGACCAGAAGCAGCTGGATGAACTGAATCTGATTGTTGAAGTGAAAGAGTAAAAGCAGGTACGGAGTAGGAGAGTGAAAGAGTCTGCACGCATTTTTCGTTTTGCGGTAATCGGCACGCTGAATGCCTTGATTATGGCTGTTACCGTTTGGGTAATGATGGACGAACTGGACATCAACTATATGCTCTCCAATGTAACCGCATATATACTTGCACAGATACACAACTTCATCTGGTGCAAGTATTGGATATTCCCTACAGAAAAAAAGAGCAACGCTTGGCGACAAGTGCTGCTCTTTTCTATAGCTTTCGGAATGGCTTACGGAGCGCAATTCCTTTTCCTCATAGGGCTGGTGGAGGGACTGGACTGCAACGAATACCTTGCCCAGTTCCTGGGATTATTCATCTACGGAAGTGTCAATTTCCTGATGAACAAACGGGTGACATTCCGTTAGTTCTCCCCCAGAGATCCCCGTCGTTATCAGTCAAGAAATCGTTTTGTCAATCCGGCATAGGCATCAATTCTGCGGTCGCGCAGGAAAGGCCACCAACGGCGTACATTTTCCGAACGTTCCAAGTCCACCTCTACAACGATATTTTCCGGCCGTTCGTTTCCTGCTTGGGCCAGGAACTCGCCTTGCGGTCCGGCCACAAAACTATTTCCCCAAAACAAGATACCATTGGTCTGCATGGAAGGATCCGGCTCATGTCCCACACGGTTCACTGAAACAACCGGCAAGCCGTTGGCCACAGCATGTCCACGCTGGGAGATAATCCAAGCATTGAGCTGACGCGCCTTTTCATCATCCGTATCACTGCTTTCCCAACCGATAGCCGTAGGATATATCAGTATTTCAGCTCCCTTCAGCGCCATCAGACGTGCCGCTTCCGGATACCATTGGTCCCAGCACACCAAAACTCCCAATTTGCCCAAAGATGTCTGAATAGGTTCGAAGCCTATATCACCGGGAGTAAAATAGAATTTCTCATAATAGGCGGGGTCATCAGGAATATGCATCTTCCGGTATTTCCCGGCAATGCTGCCGTCACGTTCAAAAACAACCGCTGTGTTATGATACAATCCGGGAGCGCGTTTCTCGAACAGAGAAGTGACCAGCACAATATCGTTGGCAGCAGCCAACTCTGAATAGAATCCCGTAGAAGGACCGGGAATCGGTTCTGCCAAGTCGAACAACTGCGTGTTTTCCGTCTGACAGAAATACAGAGAGTTATGCAGCTCCTGCAAAACAACCAATTGAGCCCCATGCGCCGCACATGCCTCTATACTTTTGGCCAAATTCATTAAATTAGTCCTGAGGTCCTTGGTATTGGCCTGCTGGATAATACCTACTTTTATTTTTCTTGTCATCTTATTCTATGGTTTATTGTTTTACTATGTATAATCGACATTACTTCAACACCCCTACGGGATATTGCATGGTAACACAATGCAAAGAGCCGTGTTGCTTAATCAAAGCACGGCAATCTATCCCGATAATTTCATAACCGGGAAAAGCCTCCCGCAACACTTCCCCCGCGCGGGCATCATTCTCCGGCTGGCGATAGGTGGGGTAAAGCACTGCATCATTCAGAATCAAGAAATTAGCGTAAGTGGCAGGAAGCCGTTCCCCTTCCTCTTCTATCTTATCGGCCATGGGCAAAGCCAGCAAACGGTAAGGTTCCCCCTTCAACGTACGGAAAGTCTTCAGTTGCTCCTCCATGCGATGCAGTTCTTCGTAATGCTCATCATCCGCATCCTTGCATTGTACATAGGCTATCGTGTCGGCAGGGCAGAAACGGGCCAGCGTGTCTATATGACTGTCCGTATCGTCACCTGCCAAATAACCGTGGTCCAGCCAAAGAACACGTTGCAGGTGAAAAACGGAACGAAGATATTCCTCAATTTCCACCCGGTTCATCTGTCCGTTCCGGTTAGGCGAAAGCAGGCATTCGGAGGTGGTGAGCAACGTACCCATGCCGTCACTTTCGATGGAACCGCCTTCAAGGACAAACCCCAAGCGATTTACATACTTTCCTTTCATCACTTCCGACTCCACCGCACGACGCGTAATCAAATTATCCTTATCGGATGCAAACTTCAATCCCCACCCGTTGAACTTAAAGTCGAGCAGAGATACACCGTCAGCATCCAGTAGGGTGATGGCTCCATGGTCGCGTGCCCAAGTATCATTCGTCTCACACTTCAGGAAACGGACATTTTCCATATTCACCCTGCCGAGAATCTGTTTCTTCACCTCATCCGGTTCTGGGGTTACAATCAGCAATGTCTCCCGGGCGGCTATTTCGTGGGCAATGGCTACAAAACATTCCTGCACTTCGTCCAACATATAGGTCCAGTCTGTACCCGCATGGGGCCATGTAAGCTGTATGCCGCTTTGCAAAGCCCATTCGGCAGGCAAGTGGGGAGCACGTGTCTCTACCTGAAAAGTCATATTCTTGCCAAAACGCACCTGACAGTCCTTCTCTGCGGCACCACCCAGCGGCAGTCCTACAAAATATCCCATATTATTTATCTTTTCTAATTCGTTACTTTTTAAGTTAGCAGAGAGAGGGAGAATAAACCTTAGGTTTAGAATTGCCAAACCTCTACTTCAGACTTCTAAACCTCTACTCTATGATTGTAAACCTCTACTCGTCAATTATCACTTATCTTCCTTCGGTTTCCGGTCGAAGAACGGATTCTTGGAGGATGCACTCACCGGAATGGCAAAGACTGTCTTGCATTCTTTCAGCCAATCCAAACGCTGGGCGGCAAGTCCGGCAGAAAACATCACACGGGTATCCACCCTCAAATCGGCAGCCATGGCACAAGCCGAACCTACAGCTATCCCTACATCCACCGTATTCAAGGCACAAGGTACTCCCTCCGGACGACCGGCACAAGTGGGAAAACCGCAGTGTCCGCAATTCAAACCTTGCGTCTGCTCGCGCGTACCTATTATAATTACACATTCAGCCTGCAAAATGTTGTCCGCATCACGGAGAAAGAACTTCATACCGTGCTCTTCAACCATAGCGACCATCTTTTCAGACAGCTTCTTAATGTCTTCACCCGTAACCAGCGCAGCTTCAATCACATCAATACCTTTTCCTTTCGGTGCCGTGCGCGCAGCAGTCAGCATTTGCCTTGCCACGTCAAGCACATGTTCGTGGCGGCAATCCCGTTCATTCTGTATCATAGTCTTTCTTTCCTGAATTAATTAGTGCGTCAAAGATAGCACAAATATTTTTTTGCACTATCTTTGCGATACAGAAAGATTAAAGGAACACCATGCTGCAAATAGAAAATGCCAGTATCGCCTACGGCAACGATATACTTTTCTCGGGTTTCAACCTGCAATTGGAAAGGGGAGAGATAGCCAGTATCTCCGGCCCTTCGGGATGCGGAAAGTCGTCACTGCTGAATGCCATACTTGGATTTACTCCGTTAAAAGAAGGACGCATCGTCTTGAACGGCATTCTGCTGGATAAAGGAAACGTCGACGTTGTCCGTAAGCAGACTGCATGGATTCCACAAGAACTGGCATTGCCGCTGGAATGGGTAAAGGACATGGTACAATTGCCCTTCGGTTTAAAGGCAAACCGGAGTACACCCTTTTCTGAAACCCGTTTATTTGCATGTTTCGAGGATTTGGGTCTGGAACAAGAGTTATATTACAAACGGGTGAACGAAATATCCGGAGGCCAACGCCAACGGATGATGATAGCCGTAGCCTCAATGATTGGCAAACCACTGACCATTGTCGATGAACCGACTTCCGCTCTCGACTCCGGTTCCGCGGAAAAAGTACTCTCTTTCTTCCGCAGGCAGACAGAAAATGGAAGTGCCATACTGACCGTATCCCATGACAAAAGATTCGCCAACGGATGTGACCGACATATAATCATGAAATAACATACACACTATTGGGAACCATAGATATATCATACCTCAGCCTGGGCATCGGATTATTGCTATTATTAATACCGCTGTTTTACATCTGGAAGTTCAAGACCGGACTGTTGCGCGCTACTGTGATAGGTACGGCACGCATGATTGTCCAGTTGTTCTTCATCGGCATATACTTGAACTACCTCTTTTTATGGGATAACCCGTGGATAAACTTTCTATGGGTAATTGTCATGATATTTGTAGCATCGCAGACGGCATTGGCACGAACACAATTGAAGAGGAAGATTCTGCTCCTGCCCATATCCGCAGGTTTCTTATGCAGTGTAGTATGTGTAGGCTTGTACTTTATCGGAATAGTACTGAGAGTGGAAAACGTATTCAGCGCCCGGTATTTCATCCCTATTTTCGGCATACTGATGGGCAACATGCTATCCAGTAACGTCATAGCCCTCAACACCTATTATAGTGGACTGAAACGGGAACAACAGCTTTACCGGTATCTTCTCGGCAATGGTGCTACAAAAGCGGAAGCACAGGCACCTTTCATCCGCCAAGCCATCATCAAATCCTTCAGTCCGCTGATTGCCAATATATCCGTGATGGGGCTGGTTGCTTTTCCGGGAACCATGATTGGCCAGATATTGGGTGGCAGCAGCCCGAATGTGGCCATCAAATATCAGATGATGATTATGGTCATCACCTTTACCGCCTCCATGCTGTCACTGATGATTACAATCTCTCTGGCTTCCCGCAAGTCGTTCGATGCCTACGGCAAGCTACTGCCGGTGATGGTAGAGAAGAAGGGAAAAAAGGAGCATAAATAACTTCAACGGTGATGGGCATCCAGTTTTCCGGGGAGATAGCGTAGCTGCACATATTGTACGCCCGGTTTCACAAAGCCGCTGTCCAACATCACTTTCTTTACACGGAATACTTCAAGCCTATACTGCAGGTAACTTTTGATGCGTTGACTTTGCGGCTTGGTATATGCCAACAGATTAACTTTTCCCAGCGAATCAATCTCTACCCTTGCCTTGACGGTGCGTAGAGAAAGAGGACCGTCTTTTTTCTTAGCCTGATAATCTTTATCCTTGTCTACCCAAAAGATAGCCGTAGCCTTGGGAGTAGTATCTACCGGCTCCTCCATATCCTCAGATACATCTTTACCGGAACGGTTCGTATCCTGACAAGACAATAACGATAAAAGGAAAAGAAACAAAACAAGTAATGTTTTCATAATAAAGGAGATTAATGTGTCCAACTAATCAAACGTACCCGATGAAGCATATATTATCGGATATATAAAATGTTCTTCACCTTCC
This sequence comes from Bacteroides sp. AF39-16AC, assembly GCF_003602735.1. Classification (NCBI taxonomy): domain Bacteria; kingdom Pseudomonadati; phylum Bacteroidota; class Bacteroidia; order Bacteroidales; family Bacteroidaceae; genus Bacteroides; species Bacteroides sp. AF39-16AC. The sequence goes on from NZ_QTLN01000007.1 coordinate 80,558, forward strand.
GTTTGCGGTTGTTCAAACAATTGTTTGTAGATAGGTTCCGGCTCTGTTTCAGAGAAAAAATCTGCATCAGCAGGATAAATACCATAATACCACCAGGGAGTTCCTTCCATATTATAAGGCTCAATACCCTCGATTACAAACTTATATAATCCAACTGTATCACCATCTTTTATAATGCTTGTATAGGTTCCATAATTGGTCCCCATATTATATCTCAATCCTTTTAAAGGAGCATATTCTTCTTCAGTAAACTCGCCTGCTACATATTTTTTTCTTTTGCATGCAAAAGGAATCTCATATTTTCCTCCATCAGGAGAAAGAATAAAAGGATTGGGTCCATCAACCTCTATTGTATATTCATATTCTACTCCGACTTTTGATAACACCTCGACCAGTTCGTATGCAATATTACTGGCATCGGCGGGAGGGTTGAGCAAAGTTGTTTTTTTCACCAATAAGGTGTATTCATACCCCTTGCTATAATCAAACCCGGCAATTCCTAAAAAGTCCAACGCTTCATATTCATTTTTACCTTCCTCCTTTACCAACATACAATCAATGAAATGATCACTTCCCCAAGGCTGGTAAGTGCCAATCTCGGAAGAGACCTTCATTTTAATGTTTTCTACATTGTCTTGTGGAGTATCACTGTTACAAGAGGTCACACCAATTATAATCAAGAGCGATAAAATTCCGAATAGTTTTTTAGTTTTCATAGATTTAGTTTTATAATAATCGCTCGCAAAGATAGTCTTTTTCGTGATAAAACATTTTTCGATAAGAGTTTTTGTTGGAAGAAAACCGTCTATTACTCAAATTTGTTACTGATATTTTATAAAAAGAATAAAAAACATTCTCAATCCATTGCTTTTTACTATATTTGCAACCAAATTTTCTGTTCACAATGAAAATTAAGGAATTAGTAAGCGCCCTTGAACGGTTCGCGCCTCTGCCATTGCAAGACGGATTTGATAATGCCGGCCTGCAAATCGGATTGACAGATGCGGAAGCAACAGGGGCTTTGTTGTGTCTTGACGTTACTGAAGCTGTACTGGATGAAGCCATTGCATTGGGATATAATGTGGTTATATCACATCACCCTCTCATTTTCAAAGGGTATAAATCCATCACGGGCAGGGATTATGTGGAACGTTGTATCTTGAAAGCCATCAAGAATGACATCGTTGTTTATGCTGCGCACACTAACCTGGATAATGCACCGGGAGGAGTGAACTTCAAGATTGCCGAGAAAATCGGTTTGAAGAATGTCCGTATCCTGGAAGCCAAGGAAAATGCGCTGGTAAAGCTGACCACATTTGTACCGACCGCCCAAGCGGAAGACGTGAGGAAAGCCTTGTTCGACGCTGGATGCGGCAATATCGGCAACTATGATTTGTGCAGTTATAACATGGAAGGCGAGGGGACATTCCGAGCCCGGGAAGGTGCCACCCCATACTGTGGAGCGATAGGGGAGCTGCATACCGAACGTGAAGTACGTATTGAGACAATCATACCCGCCTACAAAAAAGCGGCAACTGTCAAGGCACTGCTTGCGGCACATCCATATGAAGAACCGGTCTATGATATTTATCCCTTGCAAAACTCATGGCCACAAGCCGGAGCCGGTGTCATTGGCGAATTGGAAGTACCGGAGACAGAACTTGAATTCCTGAAACGGATAAAGAAAACCTTCGAAGTAGGGTGTCTCAGACATAACAAACTCCTCGGGCGGGAAATACAGACTGTTGCATTATGTGGCGGCGCCGGCGCTTTCCTAATGCCGCTTGCCATCCGCAACCGTGCAGATGTCTTTATCACCGGCGAGATAAAATACCATGACTATTTCGGACATGATACCGATATATTATTGGCTGAAATAGGGCATTATGAAAGTGAGCAATATACGAAAGAAATATTTTATACAATAATCCGGGATTTGTTTCCTCATTTTGAGGTCCAAATGACCAAAGTGAATACAAACCCCATAAAATACATGTAAGTAAAATGGCTAAAGAAGCAAAAAAAGATCCTCAGGAATTAACCGTAGAACAGAAGTTGAAAGCTTTGTTCCAATTGCAGACAATGCTGTCCAAAATCGATGAAATCAAGACGTTGAGAGGTGAACTTCCACTGGAAGTACAGGACTTGGAAGACGAAATAGCCGGTCTGAGTACCCGTATAGACAGAATCAAGGCAGAAGTTGCCGAGTTGAAATCCTCCATTGCAGGAAAGAAAGTTGAAATTGAAACCGCAAAGGCTTCTGTAGCTAAATATAAAGACCAGCAGGACAACGTACGCAACAACCGCGAATATGACTTCTTAAGCAAGGAAATCGAATTCCAGACATTGGAAATCGAACTCTGCGAAAAGCGTATCAAGGAATTTGCCGCACAAGAGGAAGAAAAATCTCAAGAAGTAGCAGAAAGCACTGCTGCTCTGGAAGAAAGACAAAAAGACCTCGACGTAAAGAAGAGCGAACTGGACGAAATCATCTCCGAGACCAAGCAAGAGGAAGAGAAGCTGAGAGACAAAGCCAAAGAACTGGAAACAAAGATTGAACCCCGTCTGCTTCAGTCCTTCAAACGTATCCGTAAGAATTCACGCAATGGACTGGGTATTGTATACGTACAGCGTGATGCTTGCGGTGGTTGCTTCAACAAGATTCCGCCCCAGAGACAATTGGACATCCGCTCACGCAAGAAAATTATCGTTTGCGAATATTGTGGCCGTATCATGATTGACCCGGAATTAGCAGGTATAACTCCCGAACAGAAAGTGGAAGTTGTAAAGGAAAAGCCAGTAAGAGCCAAAAGAAAAATCGTACATATCGGCTCAGATAATTAAAAATAGAACATTTTCTATATATAAAACGGCAATAGTAAAGCACCTATTGCCGTTTTTTTGTTAAATAAGCTCATAAAAACCTGCTATTAGAGAAAAAAGAAGTAGTTTTGTTGCTTGAAAAATTAATAGAATTAAATTAAAAAGCATGAGACTAAACAAATTATTCATACTCTATTCACTTTTCGGAATATTGATGGCATCGTGCATAAAAGATGAAGCACCCAATGCTGAAGCTGATATAACAGGCATCTCTTTTGAAGAAGATGTACTGGCAAGCGCTCGTTTCAATTTAAATCCGTCTTACAATGATAATCTGCAGGCCTACCCCATATTAGTAAAAGTAAAAGAGGGCACTCCTTTAAACAAACTATCCCCCCTGTTTGAGTTGACGCCGGGCGCTACCATTAGTCCGGAAAGTGGTAGTGAACACGATTTCTCTGACGGAAAAAGGGTAAAGTATACCGTAACTTCTGAGAACAAGGCTTGGCAGCGAGTATATTCCATCGGTGTACGCGAACAATCGGTATCAGACATCCCAAATGAATTCCATTTTGAAGACATACGACTTATCAATGGAATTAACCCCAAATACAAATATCAGGAGTTCTATGAAGAACAAGACGGATTGGAACTGACATGGGCCAGTGGAAATGAAGGATTCAACTGGGCAGCCAGTTCATCAGCTACTGAAAATTACCCTACGTCACAATATGACAATGGTAAAAACGGAAAGTGTGCCAAATTAGAAACTCGGCTTACCGGCTCTCTGGGAGCAATGGTAGGTATGCCGATAGCTGCTGGAAATTTGTTTATCGGTGAGTTTGATATGACGAATGCTCTCACCAGCCCATTGAAAGCCACACATTTCGGCACTCCTTTCTGTTATAAGCCCTCACGTCTAAAAGGTTGGTACAAGTACAAAGCCGGTGAACGTTTTTATGAAAACGGTGGATACACCGACCGTAAAGATGTGATGAACATCTATGCAATCTTTTATGAAGGCGAAAGTTACAACGAAGCAGGAGAAGTTACGGAAGTAATATTGGATGGAAATCTGCCAAACCAGAACTATGAACATCCCAGTATGGTAGCTTTAGCTCTAATATCCAATCCCCACGAAACCGATGATTGGGAAGCTTTCGACATTCCTTTTGACTATCAGAGATATGGAAAAGAAATAGATGAAACCAAACTGGCAAAAGGAAAATATAAACTAAGTATCATTTTTGCATCCAGCAAGAACGGTGCAACTTTCGAGGGTGCGCCCGGAAGTACCCTTTTAGTGGATGATGTGGAACTGATTTTCGAATAAGAACCCTGTAGAATTGGAATACAACATGATAAAGAAAATAGTAGCATTTATCGCATTGGCAGTTTACATGCAAACCGCCCTATACGCTCAAGAGAATCAGAATCGTACGCTTATAAACGCTGCCCTGCACGGATGGGAATATGAGATAAGGGCCGGTGTCAGCATCGGTGGTACTTCCCCGCTTCCATTGCCCGTAGAAATACGGAGTATCGATGCCTACAATCCTACTTTAGCTCTTATGCTGGAAGGAAATGCCATCAAGTGGTTAGGAAAAACTAAAAAATGGGGAGTAATAACCGGGGTAAGACTGGAAACCAAAAATATGATTACCAAAGCGACAGTAAAGAACTATGGCATGGAAATCATAGGAAATGACGGTAACCGCTTGAAAGGTAACTGGACGGGAGGAGTAAAAACCAAAGTACGCAATGCCTACATTACTGTCCCCGTACTTGGAGCATATAAAATCAACTCACGATTGCGAGCCAAAGCAGGTGCATATGTATCCTACCTGATGGATGAGGAATTCTCCGGATATGTATATGAAGGTTATCTGCGTGAAGGTAACCCTACCGGAAAGAAAGTCAACTTCTCCGACGGTGCCATTGCCACTTACGACTTTTCGGATGATTTGCGCAAGTTTGCCTGGGGCGTGCAAGCTGGTGTAGACTGGCGTGCCTTCAAACATCTGAGTGTATTTGCCGACCTTACATGGGGATTGAATGATATTTTCAAGAAAGATTTCAATACAATTACCTTTGCCATGTATCCCATCTACTTGAATGTGGGTTTCGGGTATGCCTTCTAAGATACTCGGGTATACCGAGTAAATACTCATAAACAAATAAAGGTTTAGGTTGTTATCAATCCCATAAAAAGATAACCACCTAAACCTTTATTTATGAATATAAAAGCTTGGAGCACCGCGTTGCTCATATTATGCCTATGTCCTGCGGCTATGGCACAGAAAGCCAACCGCTATCTTGAGAAACCACTCCCACAAGGCTGGGGAAAGGATGTCTCCCATGCCATTCCCGGAGATGACAATCTGTTCAGCAGACAGATACCACCCATTGACGACAAGTGGTGGAAAGCCTTCGATGACCCGATGCTGGATTCATTGATTACGGTAGCCTCCACTCAAAACTATTCCGTACTTTCTGCCATGGCCCGTATGGATATGGCTAAATCCAACCTGCGGATAGAACGCGGCAGCTTTTTCCCTTCCATCTCATTGGACGGAGGATGGGCACGGCAGCAAAGCAGCGGCAATGTCAACGCACTTCCACAATCCATTACCGGTGCATACAGTGCCTCGCTCAACGCCAGTTGGGAGCTGGACGTATTCGGAAGTATCCGCCAACGGGTAAAGGCACAGCGGGAAACCTTCATGGCAAGCAAGGAGGAATATACCTCTGTCATGGTATCCCTCTGTGCCCAGATAGCTTCTGCCTACATCGGACTCCGCGAACTGCAGCAAGAGCTAAGTGTAGTGACCCACAATTGCCATACCCAGGCAGCCGTACTTAACATTACCGAAGTACGCTACAAAACCGGACTGGTGTCCAAACTGGACGTTTCACAAGCCAAATCCGTATATTACAGTACCAAAGCCTCCATCCCACAACTGGAGGCAGGCATCAACCAATACATCACGACGCTCGCAATCTTACTCGGTACTTACCCCCAGCATATCCGCCCCATATTGGAGAAGCCCGGCAAACTGCCCGACTATATGGAACCCATAGGCATCGGTGTTCCTGCCGACCTGCTGCTCCGCCGCCCCGATATACGGCAAGCCGAACGCCAAGTCAACGCGCAGGCGGCAACACTCGGCGCATCTCAAAGTGACTGGCTGCCGCAAGTGTTCCTAAAAGGTTCCATCGGCTATTCCTCCCATGACTTGAAGGACTTGACTAAACGGAACAGTATGACGTTTGAAATTGCTCCAAGCATCAGCTGGACCTTATTCAGCGGTACCAAACTGGTGAATGCCACCCGTCTGGCACGTGCCCAGCTCGATGAATCCATTCACCAGTTCAACCAGACAGTGCTTACCGCCGTGCAGGAAACGGATAATGCCATGAACTCCTATCGCAACTCCATCCAACAGATTGTTGCCATGCGCGAAGTATGCAACCAGGGAGAAGAAACTCTGAAACTCTCCCTCGATTTGTACAAACAAGGACTTACTCCCTTCCAGAACGTACTGGACGCACTACGCTCACTCCTGACATACGAAAATCAGCTGGTGCAGGCACAAGGCAGCTCCTTGCTGCATCTGATAGCCTTATACCAGGCATTGGGAGGTGGATATGAAATGAATCAGAAATAAGAATATAAACTAAACCGAACCGTATATGAAAAATCAAATGTACATCACCCTGCTCATCCTGCCATTGCTGGCAACGGGATGCGGGGGAAGGAAAGAAACGGCACAAACGATGCCCGTTCCCGAGATAAGCGTGGCCCGTCCGACAGTGCAGAACATTACGCTGACGAAAGAATATCCGGGCTACCTGACTTCTGAAAAGACCGTAGACCTGGTAGGCAGAGTCAGCGGAACCTTACAGACCATCGCTTACGCTCCCGGCAGCCGGGTACGCCAGGGACAAGTACTTTTTGTCATCGAACCGACAGTCTATCAAGACAATGTGCGGCAGGCAGAAGCAGAACTCAACACTGCCCGCGCCAACCTGGAATACGCCCAAAACAACTACACACGTATGCAGGAAGCCATGAAAAGCGATGCTGTAAGCCGTATACAAGTGCTGCAAGCACAATCCAACGTGGCAACTTCGCAGGCTGCAGTGAGCAATGCGGAAGCAGCCCTGAACACAGCACGCACCAATCTGAGCTACTGCACCGTCCGTGCTCCCTTCGACGGCACCGTAAGCCGTAACCTGGTGGATGCCGGAGGCTATGTAGGCGGCAGCGTGCAGCCCGTCACATTGGCAACCATCTACAAAGACGACCATTTGTACACCTACTTCAATGTGGCAGACAACCAATGGCTCTCCATGCTGATGCAGCAGGGAGACAGTATCCCCCGGCAAGTGAGTGTCAGCCTGGGTAAAGACGAACTCCTCACTTATCCCGCACAGCTGGACTATCTTTCGCCCAACGTAGACTTGAACACCGGAACTTTGAACATCCGCGCCCGTCTCGACAACCCTAAAGGACTGTTGAAAAGCGGCCTCTACGTCAGCATCACCTTGCCCTACGGAGAGCAACAGCAGGCCATCCTGCTGCCGGACGCCTCCATCGGTACCGACCAGTTGGGGAAATACATATACGTAGTCAACGATTCGAATATAGTGCGCTACCGCCATATAGAAACCGGACAACTGATAGGGGACAGCCTGCGCCAGATAAGGGCAGGCATCACTCCCCGGGAGCGCTACGTCACCAAAGCACTGATGAAGGTAAGGGATGGAATGAAAGTACATCCCATTGACAACTAATATGAATTGATTAATACCAAAGCCTATGTTTTCAAAATTCTTCATAGACCGTCCTATCTTTGCTACCGTATTGGCGCTGCTCATCGTCGTAGCAGGACTGGTCACACTGGGCATCCTGCCCATTGCCCAATATCCGGACATCACACCACCCACCGTGCAGGTCAGTGCCGTATATCCCGGAGCCAATGCGCAGACGGTGGCACAAACCGTCGGCATCCCCATCGAGCAGCAAGTCAACGGAGTGGACGGAATGCTTTACATGTCCTCCAACTCCAGCTCATCGGGCGCTTACTCTCTTACCATTACTTTTGCCGTAGGCACAGACATTGATATGGCTACCGTGCAGGTCCAGAACCGGGTAAGCGTGGCCCAGTCGTCACTGCCTACTCCCGTTGTGGTGCAAGGCGTCACTGTGCAGAAACAGTCATCGAACATCGTGATGTTCCTCACGATGACGTCGGACAGCAAAGACTACGACGGACTTTACCTCAGCAACTATGCCAAGCTGAATCTCGTAGACCAGTTAACACGCGTGCCCGGTGTAGGCGCCGTCAATGTGATGGGAGCAGGGGACTACTCCATGCGTATCTGGCTCGACCCTGCCGCCATGCGCATCCGCTATCTTTCGCCGGCCGATGTATACCAAGCTATCCAATCACAGAATGTGGAGGTCAGCGCAGGTAACGTAGGGCAACCCATCGGCACAGACAATAAAAATGCCTATCAATACAGCCTGACCGTAAAAGGGCGCCTTACCTCACCCGAAGAGTTCGGCAACATTATCCTGCGTACCGAAACCGGAGGGAAGATACTCCGTCTGCGCGACGTGGCGCATATCGACCTGGGCTCGGCCTCTTACAGCGTAGTATCCCAACTGGACGGGAAACCCACCGCTGCCATCGCTATCTATCAGCAACCTGGCAGCAACTCGCTGGACGTTTCCAAAGGAGTAAAGGCAAAAATGCAGGAACTCTCGCAAAATTTCCCTGCAGGCATACAATACAATGTAACCCTGGACACTACGGATGTCATTCATGCTTCCATAGACGAAGTGATGGTGACGTTCCTTGAAACAACCCTGCTGGTAGTTCTCGTCATCTTCCTGTTCCTGCAGAACTGGCGGGCGGTCGTCATTCCCTGCATCACTATTCCGGTATCACTCATCGGCACACTGGCCGTCATGTCCTTGTTCGGCTTCTCCATCAATACGCTGACACTATTCGGACTGATACTTGCCGTGGCCATCGTGGTAGATGATGCCATTGTGGTGGTGGAGAACTCCACGCGTCTGCTGGACACGGGGCGCTACACCTCCCGCCAGGCTGTGACCGAAGCGATGGGAGAGATTACCGGCCCCATTGTCGGGGTAGTGCTGGTGCTGCTTGCCGTATTTATCCCGACAACACTCGTCAGCGGCATATCAGGACAACTGTATAAACAGTTTGCCTTGACCATTGCAGCCAGCACCGTACTTAGCGGATTCAACTCATTGACCCTTACTCCGGCACTCTGTGCCTTGATGCTGCAACCTACCCGGCCTTCCAAAAATCCCCTATATCGGGGGTTCAACCATCTGTACGACAAGACACAAGGAGTCTACGACCGGATAGTGGAGTACCTGCTCCAACGCCCTGTCGCTTCCATCGTTTCATATGCGGTTTTCACATTGATTGCTGTCCTGCTGTTTGTCAAATGGCCGTCCACATTTGTTCCGGAAGAAGATGACGGCTATTTCCTCGCAGTGGTACAGCTTCCCCCTGCATCGAGCCTGGAGCGCACCCAAGCCGTAGGAAAGCAGATAAATAAGATTCTCGATTCTTACCCCGAAATAAAGGACTACATCGGCATATCCGGCTTCTCCGTGATGGGAGGTGGAGAGCAAAGCAATGCGGCCACTTACTTCATCGTACTGAAAAACTGGAATGAACGCAAGGGAAAGGAACATACGGCTGAAGCCGTAGTACAGCGCTTCAATATGGAAGTATATGGCATCCAGGAAGCAGAGATATTTGCCATGGTCCCGCCTGCCATCCCCGGACTGGGAGCTACCGGAGGCCTGCAACTCCAATTGGAAGACCGCCACAACCTCGGCGCCACCGAGATGCAGCGTGCTGTAGAGACCTTGATGGAGCATTACCGCAATTATCCGGCACTGGCATCGGTCAGCAGCCAGTACCAAGCCAATGTACCGCAATATTTTTTGAATATAGACCGCGACAAGGTACAGTTGATGGGTATCCCGCTGAACAGTGTATTCACCGCCTTGGGTTACTATATGGGGGAGGCCTACGTCAACGACTATGTACAGTTCGGACACATCTACCAAGTGAAATTGGGGGCGGGCGACCGTGCCCAGCGTGTCATCGACGATGTTCTGAAATTGAGCGTTCCCAATGCATCGGGAGAAATGGTACCTTTCTCTTCCTTCACCCGGGTGGAAGAGCAGTTAGGCATGGACCAGATAAACAGATATAACATGTACTCCACAGCAGCCGTGACCTGCAATGTGGCTCCGGGCAGTAGTTCGGGAGAGGGTATCCGGCAAATGGAAAGTCTAATCAAAGAGCATCTCGGAGACGAGTTCGGCTATGAATGGACTTCGGTAGCCTATCAGGAGACGCAGGCGGGAACCACGACGACTGTCGTATTCGTCATGGCACTGCTGGTTGCCTTCCTTGTACTCGCCGCACAATACGAAAGCTGGACCAGTCCGGTAGCTGCCGTAATGGGACTTCCGGTTGCACTGCTCGGTGCCATGCTGGGATGCTATGTCATGGGGACTCCGGTCAGCATCTACACACAAATTGGAATCATTCTGCTTGTCGCCTTGTCTGCCAAAAACGGTATTCTGATTGTGGAGTTTGCACGTGACTTTCGTGCACAAGGCAATTCAATCCGCGATGCGGCATTCCAGGCCGGACATATCCGCCTGCGACCTATTCTGATGACATCGCTTGCATTCGTATTCGGGGTTATGCCGCTGCTTTTTGCAACCGGAGCAGGGGCGGGAAGCCGTATTGCACTGGGAGCCGCCGTAGTGTTCGGTATGGCACTGAATACCTTGCTTGCCACGGTCTATATTCCTAATTTCTACGAATTGATGCAGAAGTTGCAGGAGAAGTTCAGTAAGAAACAATAGGGAGGATGAGCTACAAGTTATGGATTATGGGTTATAGGCTATCACACTTATAGCTCATAATCCATAACTCATTTTAGCAACTTGCTGCTAAAAGTTGTATCTTTGCGTGCGAATTGCCTCTTAAAGAAATTGAAGTTATGAAAGCATATTTCATCGCCATACTTACCTTATTCACTTGTATAGCTACCGTCGTCCGGGCGCAGCAAATGTCTGAACTTGAAAACCGGATTGACAGTCTGCTCAATGGCAAGAAAGCCACCGTTGGTATAGCCGTATGGACAGACAAAGGAGACATGCTCCGGTATAACGACCATGTACACTTCCCCTTGCTCAGTGTATTCAAATTCCATGTGGCACTGGCCGTACTGGACAAGATGGATAAGCAAAGCATCAGTCTGGACAGCATTGTTTCCATAAAGGCATCCCAAATGCCGCCCAATACCTACAGCCCCCTGCGGAAGAAGTTTCCCGACCAGGATTTCACGATTACGCTTAGGGAACTGATGCAATACAGCATTTCCCAAAGCGACAACAATGCCTGCGACATCTTGATAGAATATGCAGGAGGCATCAAACATATCAATGACTATATCCACCGGTTGAGTATCGACTCCTTCAACCTCTCGGAAACAGAAGACGGCATGCACTCCAGCTTCGAGGCTGTATACCGCAACTGGAGTACTCCTTCCGCTATGGTCCGACTACTGAGAACGGCTGATGAAAAAGAGTTGTTCTCCAACAAGGAGCTGAAAGACTTCTTGTGGCAGACCATGATAGATACTGAAACCGGTGCCAACAAACTGAAAGGTATGTTGCCAGCCAAAACCGTAGTAGGACACAAGACCGGCTCTTCCGACCGCAATGCCGACGGTATGAAAACTGCAGATAATGATGCCGGCCTCGTTATCCTTCCCGACGGCCGGAAATACTACATTGCCGCCTTCGTCATGGACTCATACGAGACGGATGAGGACAATGCGAACATCATCGCCCGCATATCACGCATGGTATATGATGCGATGAGATGAGAGAGGCAAGGGGGCTATTGGTAGCTCCTCCTATAAGTTTTGATACTCGGGTATATCCTGCAGAAAAGTATAGCTGTTGTGCTCGTAATCTATGCGGCAACAATAATGCTGAAGCCCGTTGCTGACAATCAGATAATCCACTTTCAGCACCATGTTGTAGCGGGTAATCTGGTCGAAAACCTTTTGGGTGATTTCTATTTCAGGCGCCTTGTATTCCACAATCATCCGGGCGGTAAGGTCGCGTCGATAGAGCACTGTATCACAGCGTTTCTTTGTACCGTTCAGCTGTACCTGCACCTCATTTGCCATAAGCGCCTGCGGATACCCCTTGTGAGCAAGAAGAAAGTGGACGAAGTGCTGCCGCACCCATTCTTCAGGGGTCAAGGCGACATAACGACGACGGATTACATCGAAAATAACATTTTTTCCGTTCCTTGCGGCAATTTTAGCATCGAATGCTGGTAGGTTTAACGATAACATTTACTACATTTGTAAGTTAAATAATGGTTCCCGTCTTTTGGGAACACAAATTTAATGAAATCTTATGAAAACAAAAGAAGAAATCGTAGCCAATTGGCTGCCCCGTTACACAAAGCGTAACCTGGAGGATTTTGGAGAGTACATTCTGTTGACCAACTTCAACAAGTACGTAGAGATTTTCGCAGAAAAGTTCAATGTTCCCATTCTCGGTAAAGATGCCAACATGATATCTGCCAGTGCAGAAGGAATGACCATCATTAATTTTGGTATGGGAAGTCCTAATGCCGCCATTATCATGGACTTGCTGAGTGCTATCAAGCCCAAGGCATGTCTGTTTCTGGGTAAGTGCGGCGGTATAGACAAGAAAAATAGAATAGGGGACCTCATCCTTCCCATTGCCGCCATCCGTGGCGAGGGTACCTCCAACGACTACTTCCCACCTGAAGTCCCGTCACTCCCGGCATTTATGCTGCAACGTGCCGTTTCTTCTGCCATCCGCGATTATGCCCGTGACTACTGGACCGGTACCGTATACACCACCAACCGCCGCATTTGGGAACATGACGAGGAATTCAAAGAATATCTGAAGAAAACCCGTGCCATGGCTGTCGATATGGAAACGGCAACCCTATTCAGCTGCGGTTTTGCCAATCATATTCCCACGGGAGCTCTTCTGCTGGTTTCAGACCAACCGATGATTCCGGAAGGTGTAAAAACCGATAAAAGCGACAATCTGGTGACCCAGAATTATGTAAAGGAGCATGTTGAAATCGGCATCGCATCCTTGCGCATGATTATTGATGAAAAGAAAACCGTAAAACACTTGAAGTTCGACTGGTAATCCGTTACGGGACATCCCTCGTATAGCACTTACTTTATTATATGGCAAAACAAGAAACAACCTGTGATGATATTCTAAAAGAGTTGAGAGCCAAGCAATACCGCCCCGTCTACTATCTCATGGGCGAGGAATCGTATTACATAGACCTCATCTCCGACTATATTGTAGACAACGTTCTCACTGACACCGAAAAGGAATTCAACCTGACCGTAGTCTATGGTGCAGATGTCGATATAGCCACTGTCATCAATGCGGCCAAGCGCTATCCGATGATGTCCGAACGCCAGGTCGTAGTCGTAAAGGAAGCGCAGGCCATCCGCAACATGGAGGAGCTTTCATACTACCTGCAAAAACCGTTGAACTCCACCATTCTTGTTCTATGCCACAAACATGGGGTGCTGGACAGAAGAAAGAAGCTGGCGGCCGAAATAGAGAAGGTGGGAGTTCTATTCGAATCCAAGAAGGTGAAGGATGCCCAGTTACCGGCATTCATCACCTCATACATGAAGCGCAAAGGTGTAGACTTGGATCCTAAAGCCACCTCCATGCTTGCCGATTTCGTAGGTACGGACCTCAGCCGCCTTACAGGAGAACTGGAAAAACTGATTATAACTCTTCCAAAAGGTCAGACACGCGTCACCCCCGAACAGATAGAACGTAACATCGGAATCAGTAAGGATTATAATAACTTTGAACTTCGCAGTGCCATTGTAGAAAAAGACATACTAAAGGCCAATAAAATAATAAAATATTTTGAAGAAAATCCGAAAACAAACCCTATCCAGATGACTTTATCTTTACTTTTCGGCTTCTTCTCCAACTTGATGTTGGCTTATTATGCACCCGAAAAGACGGAGCAGGGTATTGCCAGTTTCATAGGATTAAAGACTCCCTGGCAGTCGCGCGAATACCTAAGTGCCATGCGCCGTTACAGCGGAGTAAAGACCATGCAGATAATCGGAGAAATTCGATATGCAGATGCCAAATCCAAAGGAGTAGGAAATTCCTCCCTAAGCGATGGAGATATCCTCCGGGAATTGGTCTTTAAGATTCTACATTAACTTCCATACAGCATCCTTTTCCATAAAAGGGGAAAAGCATAAAACAGACTGATTTAATATCATTATGTCATTTTTAGGGGGATTTATCCCCCTTTTTTCTATTTCGGTCCTTAGCATAGACAGTAAAATAGGAGATAATAATCATATTTACAGTAAATTACGTTCATTTATAAGCTCTGAGAATCGTGTTTTTATAACGAATCGACCAATTATACAGAAATAAAGCAAGGATTTAAGTCTTGAAGACTAGAAAATAAATAAAGCATCTTATTTTCTTATTTATGTCACATCTTTTCTCCTTTAGTAAAAAGAAGAGATGGAGCAATTCAGCTTTAAATCGTCATATATGAAATCTGTTACACTTTTCAAGAGTACAATAGTTGTAATACACAACTAGGATAATTGACTATTGTGAATTTAATACATTACATAAATATCTATATGACGGGTGCACTATAATATATGTGATATTACACTTGAAAAACACAAATGTAATAAGTAATATTTAATATCGCAAACTGATGGTTTACAAAAATAATAGAGTAGGGGTTAACCCATATAATTGTAAGCAATAAATATGTATATATCAATTACATACGACGATTAATCAAATTATTAAATTATATATTATATAAAATGAGCGACAAACAAATGTAATACAGCATTTACCATCAAAAAATAACCATATAATATGCTAATAACTAGACAAATATATTATTTTACTAAACTTACGATAAACACCTATTTTACTCGTAATTTGTATTATAGCATTTGTAATGATGAATATTGTAATAACAGCATTTCATTTGTAAACTTTAAAATATTACATTTTTAATTTGCTTTTGTGATGTCATTTTTTTACTTTTGTAATCCAATAAATAACATGTACAATTGTAATAACACATAAACCATGAGTATAAAAGACAGGTTCAAAATGGTTATGGACCGGGAGAAACTGACAGCAGGAGCTTTTGCCGAGAGTATCGGCGTGGCCCAAGCCACCATTTCTCACATCTTGGGTCCGCGTAACAAATATCCAAGTACGGAAGTCATTCTCCGATTGCATCAACGATACAACGACATAAACTTGGAGTGGCTGCTTACCGGAAAAGGTAATATGAGTAATAATCCAGATTCACCCGAAAACGATGGATTCGACTATCCTTTATTCGCCGAGAATCCGGAAAATCTGTCCAACGGGCCGGAAGAATCTAAAAATCGCAAGGAAATTGCATTAGAGACAGCCCTAAAATCGCCTAAAGAGATTGTAAAACAAGAGATTATCTACAAAGAAAGACCTCCCAGAAAAATCACAGAAATAAGAATTTTCTTTGATGACAATACCTACGAGACTTTCAAACCGGAAAATTAAGGAATGAGAATGGAAATAGACTAACGCCCCGGCATAAAAAAGAAATGGGTTCATTTTATTCTGCACTCGGTTTACACTATCTTTGCACCCGAAAGAAAAACATCCCTCTTTATAGATATGAAAAAGTATATTTTAGATCTGACAGTGACAGAGAACCTCCGCTTGCATGCCAACTACGTGTTGTTGAAGCTGACTTCTCCATCCCCACTTCCGGAAATGCTTCCGGGACAATTTGCAGAGATTCGCGTGGACGGCTCACCTACCACTTTTTTGCGCCGCCCCATCTCCATCAATTATGTAGATAGACAACGGAACGAGGTCTGGTTCTTAATCCAACTTGTAGGCGACGGAACCAAGCGATTAGGCGAAGCAAAAGCAGGCGATATAATCAATGTAGTGCTTCCGTTGGGAAACTGCTTCACAATGCCTGAAAAGCCCTCAGACAAGCTCTTATTGGTAGGCGGAGGTGTAGGTACAGCTCCTATGTTATATTTAGGCGAACAGCTCGCCAAGAAAGGTTGCAAGCCAACATTCCTGCTGGGTGCCAGAAGTGACAAAGATTTGCTTCAATTGGAACAATTTGCCGCCTATGGCGAGGTGTATACCACCACCGAAGATGGCAGCCACGGAGAGAAGGGATACGTAACACAACACTCCATATTAAATAAGGTGTGCTTTGAGCAGATATATACTTGCGGCCCCAAACCGATGATGATGGCAGTAGCAAAGTATGCCAAAAGTAAAGGCATCAGTTGCGAAGTATCTTTGGAAAATATGATGGCGTGCGGCATAGGCGCTTGTCTATGCTGTGTAGAAAATACCACGGAAGGTCATTTGTGCGTATGTAAAGAAGGTCCGGTTTTTAATATAAACAAACTATTATGGCAGATTTAAGTGTAAATATTGGTGAATTACAAATGAATAATCCGGTGATGACTGCATCCGGAACATTCGGATATGGTGAAGAATTCGCCGATTTCATCGAACTATCGCGAATAGGCGGTATTATTGTAAAGGGAACCACTCTTCACAAACGTGAAGGCAATCCATATCCGCGCATGGCAGAGACTCCTTCGGGTATGTTAAACGCTGTGGGACTGCAAAATAAGGGTGTTCATTACTTTGTTGAACACATCTATCCCCGCATCAAGGACATTCAGACCAACATGATTGTAAATGTTTCGGGTTCTGCCATCGAAGACTATGCCGAAACAGCCGCAATCATTAATGAACTTGACAAAATTCCTGCCATAGAATTGAACATCTCTTGCCCCAACGTGAAGCAAGGAGGAATGGCATTCGGTGTTACTGCCAAAGGAGCAGAAGAAGTGGTGAAAGCCGTGCGCTCAGTTTACAAAAAGACACTTATCGTAAAGCTCTCCCCGAACGTTACCGACATCACTGAAATAGCCCGCGCAGCCGAAAATGGCGGTGCAGACAGTGTTTCCCTCATCAATACCCTGCTGGGAATGGCTATAGACGCGGAACGCAGGCGTCCGATACTCTCCACTGTAACCGGTGGCATGTCCGGTGCGGCCGTGAAACCCATTGCCTTACGTATGGTATGGCAAGTAGCCAAAGCGGTAAAAATCCCCGTCATAGGCTTGGGAGGTATCATGAACTGGAAAGATGCTGTGGAATTCATGCTTGCAGGTGCCTCTGCCATCCAGATTGGTACGGCAAACTTCATTGATCCGGCGGTTACAGTGAAAGTGGTAGAAGGAATAAATGACTATCTTGACAGACACGGTTATCAGTCTATAAAGGATATTATCGGTGCACTCGAGGTATAAAGAATAACAAGAGATTGCCATTCGCAATATATATTCATAAAAAAGGACATTCATTGACGAATGTCCTTTTTCTTTTTATTTACATCAGTAAACTTACTCTCCCAACAAATCCGGACGCAATCTACGGGTCCTTTCCAACGACTGTTGCAGCTCCCATTCCTTAATCTTGGCCTCATGTCCGGAGAGTAAAATATCCGGAACCTTCCATCCATTGTAATCAGCGGGACGTGTATAGACCGGTGCGGCCAGCAGATTGTCCTGAAAAGAATCTGAAAGTGCAGACTGCTCATCAGAAATCACTCCCGGAATGATACGGATGATGGCATCTGCCATGACAGCCGCCGCCAGTTCTCCGCCAGTCAACACATAGTCGCCGATACTGATTTCCTTGGTGATGAGATGCTCGCGAATCCGGTAATCTATCCCTTTGAAATGCCCGCAGAGAATGATGAGATTCTGGGCAAGGGAAAGAGTATTTGCCATCGGCTGATTGAACTGCTCACCATCGGGGGTCGTAAAGATAACCTCGTCGTAATCCCGCTCGGCCTTCAAGGCGTTGATACACCGCTCTATCGGCTCTATCTTCATGACCATTCCGGCAAAGCCGCCAAACGGATAATCGTCTACACGACGGTACTTATCTTCCGTATAATCACGAAGATTATGGATATGTATCTCTGCAAGCCCTTTATTTTGAGCACGTTTCATAATGGAGCAGTTAAAGAATCCCTCAATCATCTCCGGCAAAACTGTGATAATGTCAATGCGCATATAACTTTATTTTAGCTATTTCAAGCTGCAAAAGTACAAATATTCGGGGAGAAACCCGTATTTTTGCGTTCAAACAATCCGAAAACCCTATGACTGTAAAAGAAAAAATAGACCAGCTCCGTGCGGAATTACACCAGCACAACTACAATTATTATGTGCTGAATGCTCCTGAAATATCCGACAAGGAGTTTGACGACCTGATGCGCGAGCTACAAGACTTAGAGAAAGAACATCCTGAATACCAAGATGATAATTCGCCCACGATGCGTGTAGGAAGTGATTTGAATAAGAACTTCACACAAGTGGCACACAAATATCCCATGCTTTCATTGGGAAACACTTATTCCGAAAGTGAAGTGACCGACTTCTACGAACGGGTAAAGAAAGCGTTGAATGAGGATTTTGAAATCTGCTGCGAGCTGAAGTATGACGGTACTTCCATCTCGCTGACTTACGAGGATGGCAAACTGGTGCGTGCCGTCACCCGTGGCGACGGCGAAAAGGGCGATGACGTGACGGACAATGTAAAGACAATCCGAACGATTCCACTGGTCCTCCATGGGGATTATCCTAAATCATTCGAAATCAGAGGGGAAATCCTGATGCCCTGGGTGGTTTTCGAAGAACTGAACCGGGAAAAGGAAGCACGTGAGGAACCGCTTTTCGCCAATCCGCGCAACGCTGCTTCCGGTACCTTGAAGTTGCAGAATTCCGCCATCGTAGCATCCAGAAAGCTGGATGCTTATCTCTACTATCTATTGGGAGAGGAATTGCCCTGCGACGGCCATTACGAGAATCTGCAAGCCGCCGCCAGCTGGGGATTTAAAACATCAGAGCACACCAGAAAAGCCCACAGCCTGGAAGAAGTCTTCGAATACATCAATTATTGGGACACGGAGCGTAAGAACCTTCCGGTAGCTACTGATGGTATTGTACTAAAAGTCAACAGCTTGAGACAACAAAAGAATTTGGGATTCACAGCCAAGTCCCCCCGGTGGGCCATCGCATACAAATTCCAGGCAGAACGTGCACTGACACGCTTGAATAGGGTTACCTACCAAGTAGGACGTACCGGCGCAGTCACTCCGGTTGCCAATCTGGACCCCGTACAACTGTCCGGCACCATTGTGAAACGTGCCTCCCTGCACAATGCAGATATTATCGAGGGGCTGGACCTGCATATAGGCGACATGGTGTATGTGGAAAAAGGCGGTGAAATCATCCCCAAAATAACCGGTGTCGATAAGGATGCCCGCAGTATGCTTATCGGTGAAAAAGTGAAGTTCATCACCCATTGTCCCGAATGCGGCAGCAAACTGATACGTTTTGAAGGAGAAGCAGCCCACTATTGCCCCAATGAAACCGCTTGTCCTCCGCAGATTAAAGGGAAAATAGAGCATTTCATCAGCCGCAAAGCCATGAATATAGACGGACTGGGACCTGAAACAGTAGATATGTTCTACCGATTGGGGCTGATAAAGGATACTGCAGATTTATACCAGCTCAAAACCGATGACATCAAGAACCTGGAACGGATGGGCGAAAAATCGGCAGAAAACATAGTCAACGGTATTGCGGCAAGTAAAGAAGTGCCATTCGAAAGAGTGCTCTTTGCACTGGGCATACGCTTCGTGGGAGAAACGGTTGCCAAGAAGATAGCCAAGTCCTTTACGGACATCGAAGAACTGGAAAACGCAGACCTCGAAAAGCTGAAAAACATCGATGAAATCGGTGAAAAAATAGCGCAGAGCATTATAACCTACTTCTCCAATCCTGCCAACAGAGAGCTGGTGGAACGGCTGAAATCGAACGGTCTGCAACTCCACCGGACGGAAGAAGACCTCAGCGGATACACCGACAAACTGGCGGGCCAGTCCATTGTCATCAGCGGCGTATTCACCCACCACTCACGGGACGAATACAAAGAGATGATTGAAAAGAACGGTGGGAAAAACGTCGGCAGTATCTCCTCCAAAACCAGCTTTATCCTGGCCGGAGAAAATATGGGACCTGCCAAACTGGAGAAAGCGCAGAAACTGGGAGTAAAGATTATGAGCGAAGATGAGTTTTTGGCATTGCTATCCTAACAAATTTCCACAAAAAGCTTTTTTATGGCTTATATTTGTAGGGTAAATCGAAAAAATTCGTACTTTTGCGAGTCATTTAATTAGAGATTACTTTATAATACTCATGATACAGACAAGATTGAAAGGAATGGGGGTAGCGCTGATTACTCCATTTAAAGAGGATGAAAGCGTTGATTACGATGCGTTGATGCGTTTGGTAGACTATCAACTTCAAAACAATACCGACTTTTTATGTGTGCTCGGCACCACGGCAGAAACTCCGACTCTGACTGAAGAAGAGAAAAAGAAAATCAAGAAAATGGTCATCGAGCGAGTGAACGGAAGAATTCCTATCCTGCTGGGCGTAGGTGGAAACAACACCCGGGCCATAGTGGAAACACTGAAAAATGACGATTTCACCGGAGTAGATGCCATTCTCTCCGTTGTTCCATATTATAACAAGCCCTCACAAGAAGGTATATATCAGCATTATAAGGCCATTTCTGAAGCAACGGATTTGCCGATTGTGCTTTATAATGTCCCCGGTCGTACCGGCGTGAACATGAAGGCAGAAACAACCCTGCGCATTGCACGTGATTTCAAGAATGTGATAGCCGTCAAAGAAGCTTCGGGCGACATCACGCAGATGGATGACATCATCAAAAACAAACCGGCCAATTTCGACGTTATTTCGGGCGATGACGGCATCACCTTCCCTCTGATTACCCTGGGGGCCGTCGGCATTATCTCGGTCATCGGAAACGCGTTCCCACGTGAGTTCAGCCGTATGGTACGTCTGGCACTGCAAGGGGACTATGCCAATGCATTGACCATTCACCACAAATTTGCCGAATTATTCAAGCTTCTGTTTGTAGACGGCAACCCTGCCGGAGTAAAAGCCATGCTGAATGTAATGGGAATGATTGAGAACAAGCTCCGCCTGCCATTGGTGCCGACCAGAATCACTACTTTCGAAGCCATGCGCAAGATTCTGGATGAATTGAACATCAAATGCTAAGGTCTTATACCGCCCCTATAGGATATTAATTTCCAGTATACAACATATTAATATCAGATATGCAAGGAGTTAATTTTGTGGAAACACGGAATTAACTCCTTCTTTTTTTCCTATGTGACTATATTTATCAGTACAATAATCCCAAAACAGTCTACTGATTACGTTATAAAGCAAAAAGACATCTGGTTAAATCGAGAAAAAGACATCTCTAGCTCAATCAAGACAAGACTATTATTTCAGCTAATCTATTAGTTCACAACACTGAACACTTTGTTTCAGCAGAGAAAAACACTTTGTTTTTATATGATGGAACAAAGTGTTCTGTCAAGGGAAACAAAGTGTTCTGTCAAGGGAAACAAAGTGTTCTCCATAATGAAACAAAGTGTTTAGTTAAGGGAAACAGTTTGTTTCATTATAGAGAACACGCGCCAGTGCCATACAAGGGGAGAACATCAACTATATGCCATTGCTGTAAAAACAAAGAACCTCCGCAAGAAAACTTGCGGAGGTTCTTTGTGATCGCGACAGGATTCAAACCTGTAACCGGCTGATCCGTAGTCAGCTACTCTATTCAGTTGAGCTACGCGACCCTTAAAAAAATTATGAAAACTTGTGACCGCGACAGGATTCAAACCTGTAACCGGCTGATCCGTAGTCAGCTACTCTATTCAGTTGAGCTACGCGGCCTCTTTGTTTAACGGGTGCAAAGATACGTACTTTTTCCGAATTAGCAAACGATATACAAACTTTTTTTGAAGAAATTTATTCGACAAAGCGATAATTAAACAACTGCCAGCCGATGGTCATCCCCACATTCCACTCCCTTCTCGGTGAGCTATAATGATTTACATAAGCAGAGATGGCTCCGAAGGGCAAATGACAAATAACAGAAACTTCTCCCATATACTCAAAGCGGGAGAATGCTTTTCCATAATATGCTTTATTCAATGCATTCTTTTTTATCGGAAAAATCGGTGTAAAGCCATAAAATTCTGTCCGGAACTGGAACATGTCGTTCAAAACATATATGGGTTTGATACCGGCAGCCACATACTGGTTGGCACGAAAAGCTTCATTGTACATCAGTTTACTATGCGGAGTCGGTGCAAATTCTCCTGCCTGCATCATGGTTGCCGTATAATTCTCAGAGAAATTCTTCGATGAATACAGTGCTTCTGCCATCCATCCCAGGGTGAATTTCGGCCCCATCGTGTGATATGCCTCTTTCATATAAGAGATTTGTAACCATGATTGCCGCTCTTGCGGAGAAGGACTGTACCCTTCTTGCGGATTCCCCGGTTCAAATCTTTCCCTCCCGGTAAATACCTGGGCTATCAGTTTCTCCAGATAACCTTTTGTCGCGTATTGCCGCGTATTTAGGGTGCTCCCATAGAAACCGATGGAACCTCCCAAAAGTTTGTAGGTACTTCTGTCCGAACGGTCCTTATCGAAATCTATTACACTGGATTGAAAGTAGTTATCTTCCAGTTGGCCATATCCCAGACTGAACTCCGCACGCTTATTGGCCAAAAACGGCAAGGCAACCATCAACTTCACAAAACGTTCGTCCTTTGAATTGAATGAAGGTTTGTCATTCCTGGAAAACAGCTTGTCCTTCTTGTAGTAATCGAAGGTACTGATTGAAGCAATAAAACGAAAGGACGTAGGTATGTTGGTAGGCAAATCAATCTTACCCATCAACTGGGCATTATTATAAATCTTACCCAACTGACCGTCAAAAGTGATTTCCTTGGAATAATAATTCAAGTTCTGATATCCTATTCCCAAATAGATTTGATTTGAGCTCGTGGTAGAGACACTGCCCCCCAGACGCACGGAAAAATTATCCTCCATCTTCACCTTCAAATGCAGCTCATACAAATCGGATTCCGAATCATACACAGCATGAGGAACTATTTCCGAAATCATATTATCTGCCAGCAAACGAAAATACCCGCGCTTCAAGTCTTCATAAGTAAAGACTTCATGCTCTTCATCATGGAACTCTTTTTTGATGTAGGCTTGCTGTTGGGCATTCGCCCCTTCAATAATAATATCCCGAAAACGGAATTGAGGCAGGTTACTCCGGAAGACAAGACGCCTCAAACGCACATTATCAGCATTCACCCTACGATGAACACGGCTTTTGATGGAATCCATCATATTAAGGGTACGATTGTAACCTATATCGTGCAATTCCTGCAGACGGTCAAAATCCAGCAAGTTGACATCATCATATTTGAAGGTCATGACTATACCCAACGAGTCCGGAATGGAGTAATCGGTCTTCTGCATAATCATATTCTCCAATTGGCTCATCAGGTCATTCTCCTTCGGCTTACCGGGATTGGCCGCTACCACACTGCCAATAATGACATCCGGATGAAAATCCTCCCGCATCACATCCGTAGGGAAATTATTGTAAATGCCGCCATCATAAGCAAGCGTACTGTCTATTTCTATCGGTTTGAAGACAAATGGAAAGCTCATGGAAGCACGTACCGCATCTCCCAAATCCCCTTTACTCAATACCAATGGCTTTTTATTGTACACATCGGATGCTATACAGCGAAAAGGAACAAACAGTTTGTTGAAATTACCGCCACATGCAGCCGTAGCACGTGCAAACAATTCCACAAATACCAGGTTCATCTGTATGGGGTTGACCATGCTTGTGGGAAGTATCTGGGGCTTTATATGCAGCGAGTCCCTAAAAGCAAAACGGATATTAAAAAATTCCGGTGAAGGACGATTCTTCTTAAAATAATACTCGTATTTAGGCTCCACTTTGCCCGAATACCAACGCTTAAAGTCGGGAGAGCGCAACAGCGCCTCCATATCGTCCGGGGAATACCCCATAGCATACAGAGAACCGATGATAGCTCCCATAGAGGTTCCGGTTATATAATCAATGGGGATATTATTCTCTTCCAAAGCCCGGATAATGCCTATATGAGTCATGCCTTTTGCTCCACCGCCACTCAGTACAAGCCCCACTTTCTGAGCTTGTAAAATAAAGCCACATAGAAGAAACGAAAAAAACAATAAAACTCTTTTCATAACTATGCTATTCCGAGTAAGATAAATGTTCATTGCCCCAAATATAAACAATAGTTTCTAAAAATGCCGTATTCAACGAAGAAAATCACACCCTAATTGGTGAAAATGAATAAAAAAAGGGTATTGCGACTCCGAAGAATCACAATACCCTTGCATATATTAAATGCAAATTTAAAGGGGCTTATTTTATCAGGTCAATGCTTCTCTTGACAAAGTTGTTCAAAGCTTCACCTTTCAACATACCATTCTGCAGCAGTGCCAAATCTATCAGTTGACGGACAACCTTATTCTTGGCAGCATAATCGGCGAAGATGCCTTCTTTCTGTGTTTTCAGTTCGTCCCACTTCTTATCCAGCTCATTCACTTTATCCTTTTCGGCAGTCGGTATATCCTCATCTTTCTTGCCTTCCTGCTTCTTTTTCAGGTCAGTACGCTGCTTGTTCACTTCATCCATCTCTGCCTGAACCGGAGCAACGGCAGCAGCACATTCCTTATCTTCATCTGCCAGAACTTCTTTTACCAGCTTATGGTCTGAATTCAATACCAGGTTAAACATATCCGGCATTTCGCCATAGAAGCTCATTCCAGCCTGGATATTCGCCATTTCCTTCATACGGCGCATGTACTCGCTCTGAGTTATCATGATAGGAGTGGCATTTTCGCCCAAAGCCTGCGCCGTGATGTTGAACTCCGTCTTATCCATCTTGGGCAACTGGCTCTTGAAGATGGAAGAAAGAACTTCCTGCTTGCCGGCTTCCAACGCTTCGTTCTTCTTGTCTTCCTTGACAATCAGATTATCAATAATATCGCTGTCTACACGAGTGAAGCGAACCTTTTCGAACTTCTGTTCCAACATGCTCACCACCGCAATGTCCAGCTGTCCATCCATCAACAGCACATTGTATCCTTTATTCGTAGCGGCCTCTATGTAGCTGTATTGTTCATCTTTATTGTTGGCATACAGATAAATCAGATTTCCATCCTTATCCGTCTGGTTATCTTTAATCAACGTCTTATACTCTTCGAAAGTATAATATTTGCTGTCTGTATCGGTGAAAAGGGCAAAATCCTTGGCTCTATCATAGAAATCTTCCTGCGTAAGCATTCCGTAGTTGATGAAGATTTTCAAGTCATTCCACTTTTCCTCAAACTGTTTACGGTCATTCTTGAAGATAGACTGCAAACGGTCTGACACCTTCTTCGTGATATATGTAGAAATCTTCTTCACGTTGGCATCGCTCTGCAAATAAGAACGGGAAACGTTCAATGGAATGTCCGGTGAATCGAGCACACCATGCAGCAGGGTCAAGAAGTCGGGAACAATACCTTCCACCGAATCCGTCACATATACCTGGTTGCAATAGAGCTGAATCTTATTCTTGTTCAACTCGATGTTGCTCTTCACTTTGGGGAAGTACAGAATACCGGTAAGGTGGAACGGATAATCCACATTCAGATGAATCCAGAATAAAGGTTCGTCGGACATAGGATAAAGGTCACGGTAGAACTTCTTATAATCTTCATCTTTCAATTCGCTGGGTTTCAGCGTCCACAACGGGTTGGAATCATTGATGATATTATCCTCGGCAGTTTCAACCTGCTTGCCGTCTTTCCATTCTTTCTTCTTGCCGAATGCAACCGGGATAGGGAGGAAGCTGCAATACTTCTTCAACAAAGAGGAAATGCGCGCTTCTTCAAGGAATTCCTTGCAGTCATCGTCTATGTAAAGAACGATATCCGTACCACGTTCTGCCTTATCAGTGTCTTCAATCGTAAACTCCGGACTGCCATCGCATGTCCACTTTACAGCCTGGGCGCCTTCCCGATAGGATTTAGTGATGATTTCGACTTTCTTGGCAACCATAAAAGCCGAATAGAAACCCAATCCAAAATGGCCGATGATGGCGTTGGCATCGTTTTTATATTTCTCAAGGAAGTCATTGGCGCCAGAGAAAGCTATCTGGTTAATATACTTGTCTATTTCTTCAGCCGTAAGACCTATACCATGGTCGGACACCGTAATGGTATCTTTTCCCAGCGAGACATGTACGGTTAAATCGCCAACTTCACCCTTGAACTCACCGATAGAGGAGAGTGTTTTCAGCTTCTGTGTAGCATCAACCGCGTTAGAAACCAACTCACGGAGAAAAATTTCATGATCACTATACAAGAACTTTTTAATGACGGGGAAGATATTCTCAGTAGTTACCCCAATATTACCTTTTTGCATACTACATTTATATTTTTTAGATTTATATTTTTAATTATTCCGGCAGATATAGCACAAAAAAAATGCCAGCCCATAAGGACTGACATTTTGACGGTTTTTATAAAGAACTGCTTATGCCTTCTTGATGCTCAGCTCATCTTTTTCTTTGTCTACTGATACATTTACCGTATCACCCGGCTGTAACTCTGCCGCCACTATCAGCTCGGAAAGTCCATCCTCCAAGTGGTTCTGAATGGCACGCTTCAATGGGCGCGCACCAAACTGTACATCGTACCCTTTCGAAGCAAGGAATGTCTTTGCATCATCCTCCACAACCAGCTTGTAACCAATTGCTTCAACCCGTTCGTACAAGCCTTTCAGCTCAATGTCCACAATCTTTGTGATAGCCTCCAAGGAGAGCTGGTCGAAAGTAATGATTTCATCCAAACGATTCAAAAATTCGGGAGCAAAAGTCTTGTTCAGAGCCTTTTGTATCACACTGCGCGAATGTTCATTGTCATCCGTGCGGTTTTGCGCCGCAAAACCTACGCCACGGCCAAACTCCTTCAACTGCCGCGTACCGATATTGGAGGTCATAATGATAACCGTATTCTTGAAATCGATGGTTCTGCCATAATTGTCAGTCAAACGACCTTCATCCAGTACCTGGAGCAAGATGTTGAACACGTCCGGATGGGCTTTCTCAATCTCATCCAGCAAGACAATGGAATACGGCTTGCGACGCACCTTTTCAGTCAACTGGCCGCCTTCCTCATAGCCCACATATCCCGGAGCGGCACCAATCATACGAGATACGGTGTATTTCTCCATATACTCGCTCATATCGATACGTATCAAGGCATCGGCAGAGCCAAACATATATTTTGCCAATTGCTTTGCCAAATGCGTCTTACCCACACCAGTAGGGCCAAGGAACATAAAAGTTCCGATGGGATGGTTCGGGTCTTTCAACCCTACACGGCTACGCAAGATTGCTTTGGTAAGTTTCTCTATCGCAGCATCTTGAGCTATCACCTTCGCCTGTAGTTCTTCCTTCATTCCGGCCAGTTTAAGTCCTTCTGCCTGCGCCATGCGCTGTACGGGTACACCGGACATCATTGAAATAACATTGGCTATTTCCTCTTCACCTACCGTTTGGCGGTCATCCTTCAAACGGGCTTCCCACTCAACCTTCATCTCCTCCAAGCGGACAGAAAGTTCCTTCTCACGGTCGCGGTAGCTGGCAGCCAGCTCAAAATTCTGTGACTTTACAGCTTCAGCCTTCAGGCTACGTGCCTCTTCAATCAGCTTTTCCTGTTCCTCAATTTCTTTCGGAACATTAATATTCGTCAAATGCACACGCGAACCCGCCTCGTCCAAAGCATCAATAGCTTTATCCGGGAAGTTGCGGTCGGTTATATAGCGTGCTGACAACTTGACACATGCTTCCAAGGCTTCATCCGTGTAGCTCACGTTATGATGGTCTTCATACTTCTCCTTGATATTCTTCAATATCTGAAGCGTTTCTTCAGCTGTGGTAGGCTCTACAATCACCTTTTGGAAACGACGTTCCAAAGCACCGTCTTTCTCGATATTCTTTCTGTATTCATCGAGAGTGGTAGCTCCAATACACTGTATTTCACCACGCGCTAAAGCTGGTTTCAGCATATTGGCAGCATCCATGGAACCGGCAGCAGCACCGGCACCTACAATCGTATGGATTTCATCGATGAAAAGGATGACATTCGGATTTTTCTGCAACTCGTTGATGATAGAGCGGATACGTTCCTCAAACTGACCACGGTATTTTGTTCCCGCCACCACAGAGGCCATATCAAGCATCACCACGCGCTTTTCAAACAAAATGCGCGAAACTTTCTTTTGCACAATACGCAATGCCAAACCCTCTACGATGGCAGATTTTCCGACTCCAGGTTCACCGATAAGCACCGGATTGTTCTTCTTACGGCGGCTCAAGATTTGCGCCAGACGTTCAATCTCGCGTTCGCGACCCACAACCGGGTCCAGCTTGCCTTCTTCGGCAGCCCGCGTCATGTCTACGCCGAAATTGTCCAGCACAGGAGTATCATTGGACGGCTTTCTGGATGCAGCCTGTGCAGCCGAAGCCGAACCAGCTCCCCCAGTACGGGAGGAGCGGGACATATTCATATCTTCTTCATCCTCTTCATCATCCTCGGTGAATCCCATTCCCGCATTCGGATTGGTCGATTTCATCGAAAGCTGTTCAAATACAGCCTGATAATCCACCCGGTGTTCTTCCAAAACAGTTGCAGCAAGATTGTCGCCATCTTTCAAGATAGCCAGCAATACATGTTCCGTATCGGCAGTTGCACTTTTCAGCAAACGCGCTTCAAGCATACACATCTTCAATATCTTAGCCGTCATCGGGGACAAGGGCACTTCAGCGTCCGGCAAGAGAGTATCGTCCTCGGCATCCTTTAGGAAACCCTCCAGACGACTTTTTACTCGTTTTAAATCTATATCAAGTTTCAACAATATTTCAATAGCTTTTCCTCCGCCATCACGCAGCATGCCGAGCAGAAGGTGTTCCGGACCAATATAGCGATTTCTCAATCGATTGGCTTCTTCCTTGCTATAAGTAATTATGTCTGAAACTCTTTGTGAAAATTGATTGTTCATATTTTATAATTCTCCTCAATTAAAAAGGTTATCCACGACAAAGATACGCATTTATTAATTCAGCGTATCATATTTAACTGATTTAATAGTATACAAATCCCGTGCCATAAATTTCAAATCTGTTTTTCCACTTTATACCTTATATATTAATAGCAATTTGGTGAGGAAGGGAGGGAGTACTTCCATATTTATGTTGCAGGCAACAAAGTTTATGGAGGAAAACTTTTGTATATCGTAAAAAAGCAGTACTTTAGCGTGGTTTTTCACGAACCCGAAAATGTATAATTAATAATCTTTTTAAATGCTTGAACAAGACAGAATTATAAAGATTAACATCGAGGAGGAAATGAAGTCATCGTACATTGACTACTCTATGTCGGTCATTGTTTCACGTGCCCTTCCGGATGTTAGAGATGGTTTTAAACCCGTTCACCGAAGAATTCTTTTCGGAATGATGGGATTAGGAAATACCTCCGACAAACCTTATAAAAAATCAGCCAGAGTTGTAGGTGAAGTATTAGGTAAATATCACCCTCATGGCGACTCGTCCGTTTACGGAGCTCTTGTACGTATGGCTCAGCCTTGGGCAATGCGTTACATGTTGGTAGATGGACAAGGTAACTACGGTTCAGTAGACGGTGACAGTGCTGCTGCCATGCGTTATACAGAGTGTCGTTTGCGAAAAATTGGTGAAGACATGATGACAGACCTTGAGAAAGAGACTGTTGACATGCAGAACAATTTCGATGACTCTTTGCAAGAGCCTACCGTCATGCCGGCCCGTATTCCGAATCTTTTGGTAAATGGTGCATCTGGTATTGCCGTAGGTATGGCTACCAATATGCCGACCCATAATCTATCTGAGGTTATTGACGCTTGTATTGCATACATTGAAAACAATGACATCGATATAGAAGAGCTGATGACGTATGTCAAAGCTCCTGATTTCCCGACCGGAGGCTATATATACGGTATGAGCGGTGTTCGCGAAGCCTATCTCACGGGACGCGGACGTGTCATAATGCGTGCTAGAGCCGAAATTGAGACTGGTTCGACGCACGATAAAATCGTTGTGACAGAAATTCCCTATGGTGTCAACAAAGCTGAATTGATTAAGAATATAGCCGATCTGGCCAACGAAAAGAAAATTGAAGGTATTGCCAATGCTAATGACGAATCCGACCGTGAAGGTATGCGTATCGTTATTGATGTAAAACGTGATGCAAATGCCAGCATTGTACTCAACAAGCTCTACAAGATGACAATGCTGCAGACATCTTTTGGTGTGAACAATGTTGCATTGGTACATGGCCGTCCACGTCTGTTGAATCTGAAAGATTTGATAAAACACTTCGTTGAGCACAGACACGACGTAGTCATCCGCCGTACTCAGTATGATTTGCGCAAGGCCAAAGAACGTGCACATATTCTGGAAGGATTAATCATTGCATCTGATAATATCGACGAAGTAATCAAGATTATCCGTGCTGCTAAAACCCCGAATGATGCTATATCAGGTTTGATGGAGCGATTCCAACTCAGTGAAATTCAGTCACGTGCCATTGTTGAAATGCGTTTGCGTCAGCTCACAGGATTGATGCAAGACCAGCTGCACGCCGAATATGAGGAAATTCAGAAGCAGATTGCTTATTTGGAAGAAATCCTTGTCAATGACGAACTCTGCCGCAAAGTCATTAAAGATGAACTGATTGAAGTAAAAGAGAAGTATGGTGACGAACGTCGCTCGGAAATTGTCTATTCATCAGAAGAATTCAATCCGGAAGACTTCTATGCAGATGATGAAATGATTATCACCATCTCGCACATGGGATACATCAAACGCACACCGCTGAGCGAATTCCGTGCGCAAAACCGTGGTGGGGTAGGCTCCAAAGGTACCGAAACCCGCGATGCAGACTTTGTAGAGCATATTTATCCTGCAACCATGCATAATACCATGATGTTCTTTACACAGAAAGGTAAGTGTTACTGGCTGAAGGTATACGAAATCCCCGAAGGTACTAAGAATTCGAAAGGTCGTGCCATCCAGAATTTGTTGAATATCGACTCTGACGATGCTGTAAACGCCTATTTGCGCGTGAAGAACCTGAACGACCAAGAATTTATCAACAGCCATTATGTATTGTTCTGTACTAAGAATGGTGTCATTAAGAAAACATTGCTTGAGCAGTATTCACGTCCTCGCCAAAATGGTGTAAATGCTATCACTATCCGTGAAGACGACCGTGTAATCGAAGTGCGTATGACAAACGGCGACAATGAAATCATCATTGCCAACCGTAACGGACGTGCCATTCGTTTCCATGAAAGTGCTGTGCGCGTTATGGGACGTACTGCCACCGGTGTACGTGGTATGACATTGGATGAAGACGGTCAAGACGAAGTAGTAGGTATGATATGCATCAAAGATCCTGAAGCGGAAACAATTATGGTTGTATCGGAACAAGGATATGGCAAACGTTCGGATATTGAAGATTATCGCAAGACCAATCGTGGAGGTAAAGGTGTGAAAACAATGAATATCACCGATAAAACGGGTAAATTAGTAACTATCAAGTCTGTTACAGATGAAAATGACTTGATGATTATTAATAAATCCGGTATTACCATCCGTCTGAAAGTCGCCGATGTTCGTATCATGGGACGTGCTACACAAGGTGTGCGTCTAATCAACCTTGAGAAACGTAATGACGAAATCGGCTCTGTATGTAAAGTCACTTCAGAAAATGAAGAGGAACTTATAGAGGAGGGGGAAGAAAATACCCTTGAAAGCCCTCAGAACGAGGTAAACAATGAAAATGAAGAATAGACATAATATTAATTTAAATTTTCTACAATCATGAAAAGAGTATTATTTTCAATGGTTTTACTACTTGTCGCAAGCTTTACTTTCGCCCAAGAAAAGAACGTAAAAGAGGCTAAAAGTATTGCTAACGGAGTAAATCCTGACTTTGCCAAAGCAGAGGAACTGATAAATCAGGCTTTAACCAATCCCGAAACAAAGGACAATGCCGAAACGTGGGATGTAGCAGGTCTTATCCAAAGAAAAAGAAGTGAAAAAGAAATGGAAAATGCCTATCTGAGAAAACCTTATGACACTCTTCAGGTATATAATAGCGCATTGAACATGTGTAAATTCTACTTCAAATGTGACGAATTGGCACAAATTCCCAATGAAAAGGGCAAAATCAAGAATAAATATAGAAAATCTAATTCTGCTACAATTTTAGCAGAACGCGGTAATCTGATCAATGGCGGTATCCAATTCTTTAATTTGGCCTCACAGAAAGAAGGCGATGCAGCCAATGAAGACAATAAAAAAGCATTAGATTTCTTTGCAACATACATTGATATTGCTATCAACCCGATGTTTGAAAAGGAAAATCTATTACAAACAGATACTGTATTACCCCAAATAGCATATTATGCAAGTTTAGCAGCTGCTAAGATGGAAGATTATCCTAGTATTTTGAAGTATGCTCCTTATGCGCAAGATGATAAAGAAGTTGGGAAATACGCAATGGAATTTATCTCTACTGCATTGAAAGCTGAAGGTGATACTGTTAAATGGATTGCTTCTTTAAAAGAAGGTATCCAGAAATATCCTGAACATTCATTCTTCTTCGGTCACTTGATTGATTATTATAGCAATAACAACAAATATGACGAAGCTATGCAGTTTGCTGATGATATGTTGGCTAAAGATCCTAACAATACATTCTATTTGTATGTAAAAGGCTACCTTTATCACAATATGAAGGACTATGATAAAGCTATTGAATTCTATAAAAAAACTATAGAAGTAGATCCTAATTATGCAGAAGCATACTCTAATTTAGGCTTGATTTACTGCTTACAAGCACAAGATTTCTCAGAAAAAGCAACTACAGATATTAATGATCCGAAGTATAAAGAAGACCAGGCTACTCTGAAGACTTTCTATGAAAAGGCAAAACCTTATTATGAAAAGGCAAGAGAACTGAAACCTGATCAAAAAGATTTGTGGTTAAATGGTCTGTATAGAGTGTATTATAATTTGCAAATGGGCCCTGAATTCGAAGAAATTGAAAAGTTGATGTAATACTTTCATAATAATAAAAGCCTAATTAAATTATTAATTAGGCTTTTATTATTGTTATATCATTAAGTAAAGAATGTTATTTCTTAAGTGAGGGAGAGAAGAAATTAAAATTAGATTAAATTATTCCAGCGCTATATTAAACATAATGCTGATATTGAATAGAAACCATATTATCCATATTCAACACCTAATTCGGTCTTCCATAAATTACCAACAATGGTGTATCAGAATGGAAAATCATCTTTCTGGCAATGCCAGGGTTAAATAAGCGCGAAAATATATTTCTTTTATAAGAAGTTAATGTTATAATATCAATATGATTACTCTTGATATAACTGTCTAAACTACTAAGCAGATTATCGTTCTTTACCACATCATAGTATATTTCCAATTGTGGATATTGTTTTTGAAAATATTCCTTAATACCAGCCAGTTTTATTTCATTCCATGTATTCTGAACATCTGAAAGATGTATCAGAGACACTGAAAACTTAAATGATTTCAGATTATTTATTAGCGAATCAAAAGCTATTAAATCACGCTGGTCAAAATTAGTAATGAATGCAATACGCTTAGCTTCAGAAAATTGCTTGAATGGAGTATTTTCAGGAATGGCCAATACCGGTACACGGCTACGTTCAATCACTTCAGCCGTTACACTGCCGATCAAATCAATATCCTTCTGACTTTTACCACGAGTTCCCATTATGATAATGCGTGGCCGATATTCCTTGGTATAGCGGAGTACCTCTTCTTCAGGAATACCTTCACGCAAAACACAAGTATATTTAATATCTGGAAACTCGCCGGAAGCTACCTTCTCTTTTACTTTATCAGATAATGCATTCAAATCAGCATGAACTTTTTGTAAGATACTCCTTACATTCTCCTCATCACTTAGCTGATAGTTAAATACGTCTCCGTATGGCAAAGAAGTTGCATATATAGGAGTAAAATAAACATGTAGCAAAACAACTTCTGCACCTATATTCTGAGCGAAATTGAAACCGAACTCGCAAGCCTTCAAAGAATAATTGGAAAAATCCACTGGAATCAGCACTTTATTACTAACCTTCTCCAGTTTAGGTGACTTCCCCCCCACTACCTCTTCAGATAACCACGCAGAGCTTTCAGTAATTTTCAGAGCATGAGGTAAGTCACTCTCCTTAATACGTACACGTACGCCAGAAGAAACAACCGGTTGTATCTGGTTTACATTGTGAATATAAGTCTCAATACCTTCATTTTCAAGAACATTTTTCAATATTTGAGCTTTCGCGTACGTTAAGATTGCCAAAGTAACTAATTTATCTTCCATATATCATTGATTTTGAGATTAAAACAAACAAGAAATCCCAATTGTTGTCAGCAATTGGGATTCTATCTAACTTTCTCTTCTTAAGCTCGAACAGCTTCTTCAGTCTTACCTGCCATTTCATCTAAAATTTTTAAAGCTCGCTCTAAAACAGTAGTATCATCAATCATAACCAATCCACCATCTGGTCCAGGTTCCAAGTGAATCCCAACACTTTTCCCCTCCTTAAAATTGTGTCCACCGAAAAAATTTCTTACAGTGTCAACATTCAGTCCAAGTTCATCGGCTATTCTATGCATACTACCACT
Source organism: Bacteroides sp. AF39-16AC (assembly GCF_003602735.1). NCBI lineage: Bacteria > Pseudomonadati > Bacteroidota > Bacteroidia > Bacteroidales > Bacteroidaceae > Bacteroides > Bacteroides sp. AF39-16AC. The sequence goes on from NZ_QTLN01000007.1 coordinate 115,402, forward strand.
AGGCAATGAGTCTTTAATCTTACGTAATTCATTAAATGTTATTGTTCTCATATTCATAAATTTAATGGTTAATACTCTGTACTTTTTATTATCACGCTATAAACTTAAGGAAAAAAAAGGATAAAACAAACTATTTCTTTATCTTTTTTCAAAAAGAATATTGCCTCTCCAAAAAATAATCATTTTCAAGTATGCAGAATTATAAGTACAGAGAAAAAGCTCCTAAAAATAGACAGAAACAGCTCGTATAAAGCAGAATTATCGGGTTTATACGAGCTGTTTTTAGAATACAGGGAAAATTTAAATACCTTCTATGGCAGAAGCTGGAACCCACCCTACTTTACCATCTTCCAAACGAATTTCTTTCCATTCACGCATAGAGTTGTCTTTTATCTCAACTTTACGTCCCTCATGAAGAATGAACAGACTTGTACCACTTTCACTGGGAGTACTACGCACTGTGACACTAGGTGCCAACACTATAGCTTCGTTACGTTCCATCAGTTCGCCTTTTTGCTGAGCAGCAAACACATTACTCAATATAACAAGAACCAGGAATACTATTCCTGCAATAAATCCCACTTTCTTTCCCGTAATCTGTTTTGAAAAGAAAAAGAGATAGAACGAAACGAGTAATAGTACAAAGAACACAATCCCCAACTTAGCCCATGCGTCTACGCTAAGACAATTAATCAACGATTTAGTCCAAGATACAAAGAAAACCTCAGGAATTGGGATTACCTTATCGATTGTCTTAGAACGTGCTATCTCCAAATTTGCACGAATATCAGCATTACCAGGTTCCAACAACAAGGCACGCTCATAATTCAATATAGCTCTTGCTATATCATCTGCCTTATAATAACTGTTGCCAAGATTATAATAGACCTCTGCAGCCTCTCCCTTCTTTAACAGATTCTCATATATTTGAATGGCAGAAGCATAATCATTCCGTATATAAGCGCTGTCACCTTCAGCCTTTGTCACATTGCTTTCTTGCCTTGCAGCAGAGAATTCCGCATGTGAACCGACGGATGTAGAGTCACTAGCAGTCTGTAATGTATCTACAGATGCAGAATTCTGCCCATAGGCAGTAATTGCCATCACTAGACTAAGAGTAAAAAACAATATTTTATTCATTACCATTTCCTCCTGATTAATGTTTTATCGAGTTTTCCATTTTACTGATAACTTCCAAAGAAGCTGAATATACCTTATCCATAGCCTGGTTATCATCACCCGGAGCAAAGCGGGCAAACTCACAGTTATTCAATGCATCGAGGAATTCCTTTATCAACGCATCATTCACACCATAATTACGAAGTTCCTCTTCGATATTATCCTTAGACAAACGGGATACCGGAATGTTCAGTTTATCACTGATATACCCCCAAAGAGCCTTCAAAACCTCATCATAAAACGCATCTTTCTTATTCTCAACCAATAATTTACCAGCTTGCTTCATACGTTTCACCGCCACTTTATTGGCTTTCTTGGTACGCATCTTTGCTACATTTGCATTGGCTGCTATTTGCTTACGATAGATGATAAAGAATGTAATGAATGCAATACCCGGTATCAAATAAAGTAACCAATACGTCAACGAACCGAAGAAGAAATCACCTTTGGGAGACAGAGTAACATTATTCTGCTTGATAAAACGAATATCCTCGTTCAATACTTTCAACTCTTCCTTGCTTGTAAAGTTTGCAATAGTCTGAGCAGCATTGCCTGCTCCCTTTTCCACATGCAATTCATACTCTTCCGTAGTCAACGTTTTATACGAACGGGAATTAATATCAAAATAACTGAACTTTACGGCAGGAATCTTATAAGTTCCCGCATTACGAGGAATTGCCAGATACTCAATGACCTTGCTACCGGAGAGGCCCGAATTTGTCAGACGGAATTTATTGTCCACCTTCGGATCATATACTTCAAAATCCTCGGGGAATTTAACTTCCGGATTAGAGAGCAATTTCAGATTACCGGTACCAGAAATGACAAGTTTGACAGTAACAGCATCATTGGTCTTGACATTTGTACTATTGATAGAAGAAGTTATATTGAACTCTCCCACTCCTCCCGAAAAATCGGCTGGCTTACCTGCCGGCAAGGGCTTTACGTCAATTGTCAGTTGCGGAGTCAAAATTGTCTTTTTAACTTCTACGTAATTGCTTCCTCCATTGAAAAATGCCTCGAACGGATCAGCAACTTGTGTAGCCTTTGCAATGGAAGCATCAAAGCGTGCTGCATCAATTGTCAGCTTACCGGCTTGTTGCGGGAACAACACAAACTGACGATAGATTGTAGACTGATAATTTCTACCTTTATAATGCTCCAATCCCCATCTTCTGTCATTAGGCAATTCTACTTCCTGAGAATGGAATCCTTTGAAGTCAGGCAATTTCACATTATCAAACATACGTAAGTCCACCAAGGTATATATCTTGTATGTCAGCAGAAAAGCCTCTTGTTCATACACCGTCATCTTACTGGCAGTAGCTGTAATAAACAAATCACTATTCGATACAGATGTCCCGGAAGAAGCGCGGCTGGCAGTGCCCTCACTCTGTTTGCCACCATTTCCAGAAGCTCCATTAGCAGCCTGATCTGCCGGAAGAACCCTTACTTGTACAGAATTCGAAACCATTTGGTTACCATCAGCAGTGATAGTGGCTCCTGGAATAGTAAAATCACCTTCTGCAGTCGCCATTAAAATATAAGTGAATGTAATACTGCTGGTTGAAGTCGTCTGCCCATTAATCATCTGCACGCTACTCTGTTGCGAGCGGCTGGGCCCCATCAACACATCAAATCCCTTCATAGAAGGAGCACGAAAGTCCCTTACCTTTTGTGTAGTCACCGTATACGACAGTCTGAACTGGTCTCCTACCGCCACAGCGTCAGGAGCGGACGCAGTAAACGATACCTTGCCATCGGCAAAGGCATTCATACTGACTGCAATCAGTGCTATCCATAAGAAAACTATTTTTCTCATATATTATTCCTATTATGTTTGTTACCAATCTTTTTCCAGACGACCTCCTTGAAGTACCTGCTGCTTTTTCACTTTATCCTGCACATCCTTCTCGTCTTGCATGACAGAGTTTAACAGCTGCTCGGCATTTTCCTTAGACATCTCATTATCTTTCTTTTCCGGCTGAGAAGGTTGTTGTTGCTGGTCTTGATTCTGTTGCTGGTCTTTCTGCTGATCCTGCTGTTTATCCTGCTCCTTCTGTTGGTCCTGTTTATCCTGATCTTGATTCTGATCCTGGTTCTGCTGCTGGTCTTGCAATTGTTTCTGTGCCAAAGCAAGGTTATAGCGCGTTTCATCATCTTTCGGATTATTGCGTAACGACTCCTTATAGGCTTCTACCGCCTTTGCATAATCCTTCTGAGAATGAAAGATGACTCCCATATTATGATAAATCTGTGCTAAGTTCGATTTGTCCTTTTCTATCTTGGTAGCTCCCACATATTGCTCCATCGCTTCCTGCAGCTTGTTCTGCTGGGTCAATGTATTTCCCAGGTTGAACATGGAAACCGTTGACTTCGGGTTTACCTCCAAAGCCTTCCGATAGTTCACTTCTGCATCCACATATACGCTATCCTTAAAAAAACGGTTTCCCTTACGGATATAATCGCGTTCCGCCTTCTGTGCAGAAGCTGAAGCTGCCACTAACAGCAGCAAAACTATTCCAATATATTTTTTCTGTAACATACGCATCATTTCTTATTAGAGAATAAATGAATGTTGCGGAACAGAGGATTCTTGCGCTCCAATATCAACATCTCAGTCAGTAACAACAGCAGAATAATCCATGCCACTGCCTGAAACTGTTCATTGAATTCCGTGTACACCTGTGTTTCCACATCTGCCTTTGCCATCTTGTTGATTTCCTGACTAATCGCTTTCTGTGCACCATTGGTATTGTCTACGCGCACATAAATACCATTTCCTGCCTGAGCAATTTCCTGACACATCTGCTCATTCAAGCGAGTAACGATTACATTACCTTCACGGTCACGACGATAATCATTAGTACCCTCTATTGGAATGGGGGCACCCTCGGGCATACCTACCCCTAATACATTGACCTGGATACCTTTCTCTGCAGCAGCCTTAGCAGCTTCTACGGCACCACCTTCATGGTTTTCACCGTCGGTGATGACAATAACAGTACGTCCCACTCCTTCTTGAGGTGTAAAACTCCGGGCAGCCAGATTTATTGCAGCTCCAATTGCCGTACCTTGCTTGGAAATCAGCGAAGGATCGATGGACTCCAAAAACATCTTGGCAGAAATATAATCACTCGTAATAGGCAACTGGGTAAATGCGTCACCTGCAAAAACAATCATACCGACCTTGTCATTCTGCATCTTATCTACCAACTGCGCCACCAGCCGTTTTGCCTTCTGCAAGCGGCTTGGCTGTACGTCTTGTGCCAGCATGGAATTGGATATATCCAACGCAATCATCACTTCCACTCCCTGGCGTTTTACCGTCTCCAGTTTGGAACCAAACTGCGGACGTGCCAGCAGTACCGTGAACAACCCGATAGCTGCAAAAACCAACCAAAACTTCACATCCGGACGGTATTTGGAAACATCCGGCATTAGCTGTGCCATCAGTATAGGGTCACCTAATTTACGAATGGCTTTCCTCCTCCGATAATTGGAGTACAAGTAGAAGGCCGCCAATAAAGGCAGCAGCAGCAACAAGTACAAATATGCAGGTTCTTCAAATCGAAACATCTTTTTATTTACAATTTAGCAATTTACAATTTACAATTTGGCTACGCAATGACTGATACACTAAAAGACATTCTCCGTTTTTACGGTATCTTCTTCAATATAGAGTTGCGTAACAGTACCTCCAGTAATACGCACAAGAAAGCAGCCAACGCAAACCAGCGGTACTCTTCCTGGCGCTTGCTGTATTCTTTTACATTCAATTTTGTTTTCTCCAGCTTGTCTATCTCCTCATACACTTCCTTCAACTTCGAGTTGCTGGTGGCACGGAAATAGTTACCTTCCGTTGTTCCGGCAATCTGTGTCAAAGTCTTTTCATCAATTTCGACGGGCATATTGACATATTGCACTGTTCCGCCTACCGGATAAGGATAAGGAGCCATACCATTGGTTCCTACCCCAATAGTATAAACGCGAATGCCAAAACTCTTGGCTATTTCAGCAGCCGTCAAAGGAGAAATATCACCTTTATTATTGACACCGTCCGTCAGCAGAATAATGACTTTCGACTTTGCCTTGCTATCCTTCAAACGGGTAACGGCATTGGCAATACCCATACCGATTGCCGTTCCGTCTTCAATCAGCCCGCACTTCATATCTTTAAGCAAGTTCAACAATACGGCATGGTCTACTGTCAACGGACATTGCGTAAAGCTTTCTCCAGCAAACAAAGTTATACCTATATTGTCATTCGGACGTCCGTTAATAAACTCTGCCGCCACATCCTTCGCCGCTTCCAACCGGTTAGGTTTCAGGTCTTCGGCCAGCATACTGGTAGAAACGTCCATAGCAAGCATGATATCAATACCCTCAATCTCACTGTTCTGCCAGCTATCGGTGGTTTGCGGACGTGCCAAAACAAGAATAATCAGTATCAAGGCAATTATCCGCAATACAAACGGTACATGCAACAAATAGTTCTTATAGCTTTTAGGGGTATGGGCATACACACGGGCATCCGAAATCTGAAGCGTAGCTTCACTATTCTTCCGCTTCATAATATACCATACTATATAAGGTATAAGCAACAGCAGCAAAAATAAATATTCAATATTGGCAAAAACCATATTTATGTACGATTTAACGATTTACAATTCAGCTTCGCTCCAAACATCCCTCATTTTTCACTCATGTATATCCGATTGAAGTCACTTTTCCTGTATTAAGCAAAATAATTATACAACTCCAATCCGATATATATCAATGAACTGACAAGGGCTACAGCCAACACTACAATACCCGTTCCCAGCAAAATCTTGGTACGCAAAGAACGTTTCTCGATAATGGTAATCTCCGTAGGCTGCGGCTTGGCATTCTCCTCTTCTTTCTCCTTGGTTTCATTAATAAAGTCAATGGCATTAATCAGGTTAGCGTCATTTTCGTTCATCAATGGATTATGCTTGGCAAATTTCACCAAATCAGCAGTCTGGAACAATTCACGCAAATCCGATATTGCTTCCTTATCTTTCATTTCCAGCAACTTATCTATGATTTCCGTAGAAGTCATTTCCAAAGCATTGAAACCAAAGCGGTCTTTTATATATGTACGAAGAGCATCAGTCAATTCCGTATAATATTCCTTCGGTTCCCCTTTCTGCCATACCTTCTCATTCTTGATACGTTCTATCTCCTGCATAGCCAACTGATGGGGAGGCAGCTTAGGTTCTACCTTCACCTTACGGATAATAGGCTTATTGTCGAAGAAGCGCATTATCAGATAGACAAGTAATATCCCTATCGGGATAATCAGCGCACCACAAGCCATAAGACCATACCAGTCTTCCCAGGCAAAAGGCGCTTGCATCACTGTTTTGGGACCGAAGAACTGTTCCGGATTCTCCGGGTCTAACGGGACATTCACCGAATATACTTTCAAGGCCAACGCTTTGGAGCGATACTTCTCATTATCCACCGTCACTTCCATAGGCGGCAGATAATAAAGAGCCGAGTCGAAAGAGGTAACTGTATACTCTTGAGTTATCAATGCACGCCGACCATCATTCAGCAGTTGCGTATCCGGCTTGGCCACATCAATAATTTCAACCCCATTCACCAGCGTATCGGTATATACCGGGAATATGGCACGCTTATCGGCATCCAGAGATACTTGAAGCTTTATCTTTGCCTGCTCTCCAATAAGAATCTGCAAAGAGTCAATCGTAGCATCTACCGTTACCGACTGGGCTACTACCCTTCCCGACCATGCTATCAATAACGCTATCAGAAATAAATATCTTTTCATTTTCCGATTAATTTCGTTTCGCAAACAAATTCATCAATGCCTTGACATAATCCTGGTCGGTACGTACCGACACATTGTCGACATTACTCTTGGTAAACGTTTCATTCAATTCCGCCTGCTTGTTCACCCACCAATCATGATGGGCACGGCGCACGGCACGCGAGGAGGTGTCAATCCACTGCTCATGTCCCGTCTCGGCATCCCTAATCTTCATCAGTCCCACGGGTGGCAATTCTTCCACACGACGGTCGTACACCTGAACGGCAACCAGGTCATGCTTACGATTGGCAATGGTCATGGCGTTCTTGAAACTTTCCTGGTCGATGAAGTCGGACAAGACAAATGCCGTACAACGGCGTTTCATCACATTCGTCAGATATTCCAATCCCAAACGGATGTTCGTCCTCCGGCTTTCCGCATGAAAATCTATCAGTTCGCGGATGATGTAAAGTATATGCTTACGTCCCTTCTTGGGCGGAATAAACTTCTCAATCCGGTCCGAAAAGAAGATGACACCAATCTTGTCATTATTCTGAATGGCAGAGAATGCCAGTGTAGCGGCAATTTCCGTCACCATATCCTTCTTCATCTGCTTTACCGTACCGAACTCCAAACTACCGGAAACATCTACCAACAACATCACTGTCAATTCGCGCTCCTCCTCAAACACCTTGACGTAAGGCTTGTTGAAGCGGGCGGTCACATTCCAGTCAATGTCGCGTATGTCGTCGCCAAACTGATACTCGCGCACCTCGGAGAATGCCATACCTCTACCCTTGAAGGCAGAGTGATACTGCCCGGCAAAGATATTGTTGGACAATCCGCGCGTCTTTATCTCAATCTGACGGACTTTCTTCAAAAGTTCTGTTGTTTCCATTGATTTATTTTAATAATCTCATTTAAGCACACAAGCGCAATTTAGTTTATAACAGAAACTTCCCTATGAAAAGGGGTGAGGTTTTCGGTACTCAACCCTAAGGTTTACGACGCTAAGCCTCAGGTATAGGATTGTAAACCTCAAGTTTACGAAAACCTCTATTATGCGTTAGGGCACTTCAACCTTGTTCAGTATCTTGCTGACGATTTCATCAGATGTCATATTGCTGGCTTCCGCCTCGTAAGTCAAGCCGATACGGTGGCGAAGTACGTCGTGTGCCACAGCGCGCACATCCTCCGGAATGACATAACCGCGACGCTTGATGAACGCGTAGCTACGGGCAGCCAAGGCCAAGTTGATGGAAGCACGGGGCGAACCGCCGAAACCAATCATGTCTTTCAGTTCTTTTAAATCATATTTTTCCGGATAACGGGTAGCAAATACAATATCAACAATATATTTTTCTATTTTCTCATCCAGATACACCTGGCGAACCACTTTACGAGCTTCAATAATTTCGTCTGCCTTCAAAATGGGCTTCACTTCAAATTTATCACCATTGATATTCTGACGGATAATCAGTTTCTCCTCTTCCAGCTTCGGATAGTCTATTACGACTTTCAGCATGAAACGGTCCACTTGCGCTTCGGGCAGCGGATAAGTACCTTCCTGCTCGATAGGATTCTGTGTGGCAAGCACCAGGAATGGTTTGGGCAACCCGAAAGTTTCATTGCCGATAGTAACTTGACGTTCCTGCATGGCTTCCAGCAAAGCACTCTGTACTTTGGCCGGAGCACGGTTGATTTCATCAGCCAAAACAAAGTTTGCGAAGACCGGACCTTTTTTTACTTGGAATGTTTCATCCTTCTGGCTGTAAACCATTGTACCTATTACGTCGGCAGGCAACAAGTCAGGCGTAAACTGAATGCGGCTGTATTGCGCATCAATCAACGAAGCAAGCGTCTTGATAGCTAAAGTCTTTGCCAAACCGGGCACACCTTCCAACAACACATGTCCATCGGACAACAAACCAATTAACAACGACTCTACCAGATGCTTTTGTCCTACAATGACCTGGTCCATACCTGTGGTAAGATTGGTAACGAAAGCACTTTGTCTTTCAATCCGCTCATTCAGTTCGCGGATGTCAATTGTTTCAGCCATAAATCAATCTATTTTTTAATGTTTAATTTCTTCATTTATCCGGTTTTGAACCGGCAATTATTTTTTTCGCTCCCAAAAGTACGGGAATAAATTAACCATACCAACTAATTTTTATTAAAAAACTATGCGAAACCTTTTAGATTAAACTACTTTCATAGAGTTTAGTATTTAACAAAAAAGAAGCAGTAATTTTTTACTGCTTCTTGGCTAATTTCGGTATCTTGATAGTGGTACCATAAGGTACATTATCCGGATTCTTGATTACGCCGGGATTATGCTTCACGATATAAGGCCAAAGCGCTTTTGTCCCATAAAAACGAAGCGCTACCCTAGTCAGCGTTTCCCCTTCCTTGATGGTATAAGTGATTTCTGTTCCCACAATCGTATACCCCACAGAATCCGGTTCAAACGGTGCAACTGTCTTTTTCTGCTCTTTTTTAGGAGCGGGAGACTGTGCCTGTACATTTTCCTTTGGAGTTGTTGTAAGCGCAGGAGTTGTTGTAGCAACAGTTTCTGCCACAGTATCTGTCCGGGCAGGAACTACAACATCTTTTGAAACAATGCTGTCTGTCAAGGCAATATTGTCTTGACCGGCAGGGACATCCACCTTTTCAGTAACAGATTCCTTCACATCCGAGTCTGCAACCTCTTCTACAAGAGGCTTTGCAGTAAGTTTGTCAAGCAAGTCCGGATAATACATGAAAGCTACGGCACCACCACACAACAACATTACAAATACAACGATGCCTATAAAATATTTCATAGTCGAAGAATCTGCCGTATCTTTTATCACTGGCTCAGACGGTTCCGGTTCAACAGCAACTATATTTTCAGGCATTGCTTCAGGTTCAGTTTTTTCCGGTTTCTCCTCTTCAACTTCCGGTTCGGGCTCAACTAACGGCTCTTCGACTACAGTTTCCACCAAAGGTTCTTCTATCGTGGCTTCTTCCACTAAGGCAACCTTCTCCTCCACCTCTTGTTCCGGAGTTTTGATTTCAGTATCTTCATCATCTTCACTGTCATTTTCCTGCAGGGTGTCCTCAAGCACCGTAGCGTCATTCAAAACTACAGTTTCAAAATGCGAAAATGGTCTATTGATAATATCTTTCAAAGCCGGTTCCGGTGTAAACGACACTTTTGTATGCCCTTGTATCTCAAACCTTTCCCCCGTATTCACATTAACGCTTTCACGACTCCCGACATCTATCAGCTTGAAAGTCCCCAAACCTCGTATCTTCACATACTTGTCCTTCTCCAAAGACTCCTCAATCAGCTGGAAGAATTCTTTCACAAAACTATCCGCATTCTTCTTGCTCATGCCATGCCTTTCAGCCAGCGTGTCAATCAGGTCTTGTATGTTCAGTTTCTCGTTCATAATACGGGAGATTTTTTAAAAGCCGGTTACTTAAACTTATCCTTTAACAATGTACTCGGCTTATAGGTCAATACCAATTTGGGAGGCACCAGCATACGTTGCTTTGTAGTCGGATTCACAGATATACGCTCTGCCTTCTTTTTCACTTCGAATGTACCGAACCCTTGTATAGAGATAATATTCCCCTCCTCCAACTGCCGTGTCATATCTGCCAGCAATGAAGCAACCAGCTCAGAAGTATCTTTCAATGTGTACCCTAACCTCCGCGACAATTCAGAAGTAAACTCTTTGTTATTCAAAATGTAAGCCTTTAAATTGAACTACGGTGCTATATTAGCAAATCTTCTTCACATATGCAAGAAGATAAGGAAAAATCTTTAAATTATTCGTCCAAAAAGGTCGAAATCATCGGAATTTACTATCTCTACGTGGTAAAAGTTACCTATATGCAACGCCCTGTCTCCACGCTCAATCAAAACCTCAGGATCCACTTCGGGAGAATCAAATTCTGTACGTCCAATATAATATTCGCCTTCCAGCCGGTCAATGATTACTTTCATCTGCCTGCCTACTTTCTCCGCACTCAACTCCCCTGAAATGCCTTGTTGAATAGACATTAACTCATCCAAGCGCGCTTGTTTCACTTCCTGGGGAATAGAATCCTCATATTCAGCAGCGGCATACGTCCCTTCTTCTTCCGAATACGCAAAAGCCCCCATTCTATCGAAACGCACTTTACGGACAAACTCTTTCAGCTCCTCAAAATCGGCTTCAGTTTCTCCTGGATGCCCCACCATCAGTGTAGTACGGAGATGGATACCGGGAACCTCCTCACGGAATTGTTCTATCAGCTTATACGTCTCATCCTTCGTCACATGGCGGCGCATCTTTTGCAGCATATTGTCACTGATATGTTGCAGGGCAATATCCATATATTTGCATACATTGTCACGCTCGCGCATCACACGGAATAAATCAGCCGGAAAATGTGCCGGATAGGCATAATGCAAGCGTATCCACTCCACTCCGGGAATATCCGAAATCCGCTCAACAAGCTCGGGCAACATTTGCTTCTTATATAAATCTACTCCGTAATAGGTCAACTCCTGGGCTATAACCTGGAATTCCTTTACACCCCGTGCAACCAAATACTTCACCTCGTCAAGTATCTCCTCCATCGGGCGCGACACATGCCGTCCCGTAATGATGGGAATAGCGCAATAAGAACATTTACGGTCACACCCTTCGGATATCTTCAAATAGGCATAATGCTTGGGAGTGGTCAATGTGCGCTCTATGTGCAGCTCGTCATGATAGGCCTTTCCCAAATCCTGCAACAACTCTCTCCAATTGAATTTACCATAGAATTTATCCACCTGGGGAATTTCAACGGCCAATTCCTTCAGATAACGTTCCGAAAGGCAACCCATTACATAAAGCTTCTCCAAGTTTCCTTCCTCCTTGGCCTGCGCAAATTCCAGAATCATATTAATGGATTCCTCCTTGGCGTCACCGATGAAACCGCAAGTATTGATTACGGCAATCTGTCCCTTCGGTCTTTCCGCATCATGTGTCACATGGAATCCCACTTCCTCCAACTGACGCATCAAATGTTCCGAATCCACCAGGTTTTTAGAACATCCTAAAGTGATGATATCTATAGTCTTCCGTTTCATGCATTCTCCCCGAACAGTGAATCAACAAATTCCTTTTTACGGAACACCTGCAAATCTTCCATTCCTTCACCCAATCCAATATATTTAACCGGAATTTTAAACTGGTCTGAAATGCCGATGACTACGCCACCCTTGGCTGTTCCGTCCAACTTTGTAACAGCCATTGCCGTAACCTCCGTTGCCAGAGTGAACTGCTTGGCTTGTTCGAATGCATTCTGTCCGGTTGAGCCATCCAACACAAGCAACACCTCATTCGGAGCATCAGGAACAACCTTCTTCATCACATTCTTGATTTTCGTCAGTTCATTCATCAAACCAACTTTATTATGAAGGCGTCCTGCCGTATCTATAATTACCACATCGGCATTATTGGCAGTTGCGGAACTCAGTGTGTCAAAAGCGACAGAAGCCGGGTCAGCACCCATTTTCTGCTTTACAACAGGCACACCTACCCGTTCACCCCATATCACCAACTGCTCCACAGCAGCAGCACGGAAAGTATCGGCAGCACCTAGATAAACAGACTTTCCGGCTTTCTTGAACTGATAAGCCAGTTTGCCAATCGTAGTAGTCTTCCCTACACCATTGACGCCCACTACCATAATGACGTATGGTTTCTTCGCAATCGGTGCTTCAAAGTCATCCACATCCTCCGAATTATTCTCTGTAAGCAACGCTGCGATTTCATCACGTAAAATATGATTCAGCTCAGTGGCATTCATATATTTGTCGGCTGCTGCACGCTTTTCGATACGTTCAATAATTTTCAGTGTCGTTTCCACGCCCACATCCGAAGTTATCAACACCTCTTCCAGATTATCCAATACTTCATCATCAACTTTTGACTTTCCTGCCACGGCACGCGCAATCTTGCCAAACACACTTTCTTTGGTCTTAGATAATCCTTTATCTAATGTTTCCTTTTTTTCCTTGGAGAAAAAACTAAAAAATCCCATACACTAATTATTTTTATGCAACCTGTTTTCGCATTCCCTGCAAAGATAGTGCAAACCGGATGCAGAATAAAATGAACCCGTTCATTTTTTATGCTGAGGTGCAGCCTATCTTCGCATTTTCAGCAAAGATATAACAAAACTGACGAATATTAAAAACTTCGTCCTCTTTTTAAAAAGAAATCCCCTTACCGGAAATACCGACAAGGGGATCTTTATAAGTCATCAGCGCTTTACAGCCACTGTATTTATCTTATTTCTTAAAGAAGTTCTGAACATCTTCATTACGGACCATCTGTTCATCAAAGATGTAAGCACCAGTCTTAGGAGACTTCACCATTTTGATAACCTTTGTATAAGAACGTCCTTCTTTGCTTCCTTCGTGCAAGGTTGCTACCGCTTTCTTTGCCATAAGTTATAGATTTATTATTTAATTTCTTTATGTACTGTCACTCTCTTCAGAATCGGGTTGTATTTCTTCAACTCCAATCTCTCTGTGGTATTCTTTCTGTTCTTCGTCGTAATATAACGAGAAGTACCCGGCATACCGCTATCCTTGTGTTCTGTGCATTCCAGAATCACCTGTACTCTGTTACCTTTTGCTTTCTTTGCCATAATCAGTATTCTCCTCTACTTTAGCCAATAACTTTAATGCTTTTCCAATCACAATAACCTTTAGCTACCGCATCTTTCAAAGCAGCGTCCAGTCCTTTCTTATTAATAATGCGCAAACCATTAGCGCAAATGCTAAGGCTGATCCAGCAATCTTGCTCTACATAGTAGAACTTCTTGTTAAACAAGTTCAAATCAAAGGTTCTCTTTGTTCTTCTCTTTGAGTGTGAAACATTGTTGCCAATCATGGCCTTCTTTCCGGTAATTTGACAAATCTTTGACATTTCTATCTTAATTTTATAGTTTTCTTTTTTGCCTATTTCAAACAGAGCGCAAAGTAAGCACTTTTATCGTTACCAAACAAGTTTTTCTTAAAATAATTCACTGTATGATAGCATTTTTTCCTCATTTCAGCTTCTCACAAAGCAACAAAAGGGCATTTTGAATTGCTTTTTCCACATTTCCCTTTCTTCCCTCGTCCCCCTCCTGCTTCATGGCAACGATTTCATTTTTATAGGCAGCAGCTATCCACACCGTACCCACCGGTTTTTCCGGAGTCCCACCTCCAGGACCTGCAATACCGGAAGTAGCCACTGCACAATCTGTTTTCAGCGTTTTCATCGCACCTTTCACCATTTCTGTAACAGTTTCGCGGCTTACTGCTCCATGTTTTTCCAAAGTTTCGGCAGATACATGCAGCAAAGACATCTTTATTTCATTGGAATACGCCACTATACTACCATTAAAGTATTCCGAACTGCCGGGAACGGAAATAATCAGAGCGGCAATCCCTCCACCCGTACAACTTTCTGCGGTGGAAAGGGACAATTTCTTTGCTTTCAGCAGCTCTCCTACCTTTTCTTCCAACTTCATACCTTATTATATATTATCCTAAAGTTACGCGTGAATAAGCAGGTGCTTCCATCGGACAAAAATCCTTATCCACATACTTGAAGTATCCGGTAATGGCAATCATGGCAGCGTTATCCGTCGTGTAGCTGAACTTCGGAATAAATATTTTCCAACCATACTTCCCGGCATGCTCACGGAAAGCATTACGCAATCCATTATTGGCAGAAACGCCTCCTGCAACAGCCACTTCCTTTATTTTATATTGTTTGGCAGCTTTGCGCAACTTATCCATCAAGATATCTACAACGGTAGCTTCCAGTGATGCCGCCAAATCCGTCTTGTGATGTTCGATGAAATCGGGGTCGTCCTTCATCCAGTCGCGCAGAGAGTAAAGAAACGAGGTCTTAAGTCCGCTGAAACTATAATCCAACCCTGGAATATGCGGTTTGCTGAACGAGAAGGCTTTAGGATTACCTTGCCGAGCCAGTTTGTCAATAATCGGACCACCCGGATATCCCAATCCCATTACCTTCGAGCATTTGTCAATGGCTTCACCGGCGGCATCATCAATGGTCTGCCCCAAAATTTCCATATCGTTATAGGCTTTCACCAAGATAATCTGTGAGTTTCCACCGGAAACCAGCAAGCAGAGGAAAGGAAATTCCGGCTGCACATTATCTTCACCTTCTGCTTTAATGAAATGAGCTAACACATGACCAGTCAAATGATTAACATCAATCATAGGAATACCTAATGAACGGGCAAACCCTTTGGCGAAAGATACCCCCACCAACAACGACCCCATCAATCCCGGTCCGCGCGTAAAGGCCACAGCACTCAATTCCTCTTTGGTTACTCCGGCGCGTTTCAATGCCTCATGCACTACCGGAACTATATTTTGTTGGTGCGCGCGGGAAGCCAGTTCAGGCACTACCCCGCCGTATGCTTCATGCACAGCTTGGCTGGCCACCACATTCGAAAGCAGATAACCATCTTTGATGACAGCTGCAGAAGTGTCATCACAAGAAGATTCTATTCCCAAGATTATTGTACTCATAATGTTTATTTACGTTTAAACGCTGCAAAAGTAGTGATAAAAGTACGATTCATAACGTATTATTTCATATTTTTGTTGGCTGATTATAAAAATTAACCGCCTATCAGAAAGCTAAAAAAAACAGTACGCTGGGTACTCGGTATTGTATTGGGATTGTATATCGGTACCATATTGTTGCTGAACATTCCATCCGTTCAGCGACAAATGTCTGTATTTGTTGCCAATGAACTGGCTTCCATACTGGACAGCAAGATTTCCATTGGGCGAATAAACATAGGATTGCTGAACCGCATCATCATCGACGATCTGCTCCTGGACGACCAGTCTGGCAAGGAAATGCTGAAGGTGACCCGTCTTTCTGCCAAATTCGATATTCTCCCCCTATTCAGCGGCAAAATATCCATCAGTAACATACAATTGTTCGGCTTTAACATCAATCTGAACAAGCAGACTCCCAAGGATAAACCTAATTTTCAGTTTGTACTCGACGCATTCGCATCCAAAGATACGGTTCAAAAGAAAAACAACCTGGATCTCCGTATCAATTCCTTACTGATACGCCGCGGAAAGGTTTCATATGATGTGCTGTCCGAGAAAGAGACTCCGGGAAAGTTCAATCCACAGCATCTCCGCTTGCGTAACATTATTGCAAACATCTCCCTAAAAGCATTGCAAAATGATTCTATCAATGCTGCCATCAAGCGTCTGAGCATCGAAGAAGAACATTCCGGATTTGAATTGAAGAAACTAAGCCTAAAGGTTATCGGCAATGACCAACGGATGAAAATCGAAAATTTCGCCATCGACCTCCCCAACACCTCTTTGGCAATGGATACTATACACATGGATTATGACAGTCTGGGGGCGTTTGACAATCTTGCCCAAGATGTCCGTTTCTCATTCCATTTGCTGCCCTCTCAAATCGCCTTGCAGGATTTATCGGCTTTTGTTCCGGCTTTTGGTTCCTTCAAGGAAAAATTGCAAGTAGAGGTACAGACAGACGGCACCATCAATCAACTGAATTGCCCGCACCTTTCCGTCTCTGTCGGAAATCATTTTTATCTGAGGGGAGACGTATCTCTACAAGACCTTTCCCATCCGGAAAATGCTTATATATTCGGTAATTTGTCCAATTTGTACGCAGACCCGGAAGGAATTGCCTTCTTTGTCCGGAATTTCAGCAAGAACTATAATGGAGTACCTCCCGTCCTGCAACACTTAGGAACGGTTTCCTTCCGTGGAGAAGTATCGGGCTACTTCACAGACCTCGTAACTTACGGACAAGTACGCACTGACATCGGAACCATCCAAACTGACGTAAAACTAAGTTCTAACAAAGATAAAGGTTATTTTGCCTATTCCGGTGCAGTGAAAACCAAAGAGTTTGAGCTAGGCAAGATGCTGGGCAACAAGAAACTGGGTAAAGTAACTTTCAATCTGGATGTCAACAGCAGCCATTATGAAAAGCAATATCCGTCCGTACTGCTGAAAGGGTTGGTTGCCTCCATTGATTACAGCGACTACAATTACGAAAATATCACTCTGGATGGAGAATACAAGCAGGGAGGCTTCACGGGAAAAGTCGCCTTGGATGACACCAATGGTTCTGTTATTTTGAACGGTACCATCAATACCGCCAGTCGGGTACCGACTTTCAACTTTCAGGCAAGCATCGACAAATTTCGTCCTCACGCCCTACATCTGACACCCAACTATGAAGATACGGAAATATCAGTCAAAGTCAAGGCTGACTTCACCGGCGGTTCCATTGACGAGATGAACGGTGAAATCAACGTTGACAGCTTACTGTTCGCAGCTCCGGAAACACAATACTTCCTGGACAATCTGAAGATATCCGCCATCAGAGAAAGCGAAGACCAGAAACGGCTGACCATCCAATCCAACTTTCTCCAAGGTCGCATAGAAGGCGACTATTCTTATCGTACCCTGCCTGCCAGTGTACTGAATATCATGCGGCGTTATATCCCCGCCCTAATTCTGCCAGACAAGAAACCCATAGAGACGGAGAACAATTTCCATTTCGACATGCACATTTACAATACGGAACTGCTCTCCACCGTCTTTCAGATTCCGGTAAAAGTATATACCCATTCCACCATTAAAGGATACTTCAATGACAAGGCACAGCGACTCCGTGTAGAAGGCTATTTTCCCCGTCTCCGCTATGAAAACAAATTCATCGAATCCGGAATGTTCCTTTGCGAGAATCCCGGTGACCAGTTCCATACACGCCTACGCTTCAGCAACCGCAAATCAAGCGGCGCTGTCAATATAGCTTTAGAAGCGCAAGCCCAGAACAACAGCATACAGACCACGCTGAACTGGGGTAACAGCAGCACTGTAACCTACAGCGGGAAACTCGCCGCCGTCGCCCACTTCATCCGTGAACAGAAAGAAGCGAATGAAAGCAAGAGGAAACTTCCCCCCTTAAAAACCGTCATTGATGTCCAGCCCACCAACGTGATACTGAACGATACACTGTGGGATATACATCCTTCCCAGGTAGTACTCGACTCCGGCAAAGTGTATGTCAATGATTTCTACTTCAGCCATAAAGACCGGCACTTGCGTATCAATGGCATCGTTTCACCACATCCCGAAGATACAGTACGTCTGGATTTGAAGGAAATCAACATCGGTTATGTGTTCGACATTGCAGACCTCGGAGTCAATTTCAAAGGAGAAGCCACCGGTCCGGCTTTCGCCAGCGGAGTACTGGAAAAACCCGTCATGAGCACCGATTTGTTTATCCGCAACCTCGGATTGAACGAAGGCTTGCTGGGGGACGCCAACATACACGGAGAATGGCATCACGATGTGAAGGGCATCTATCTGGATGCCCATATCCAGGAGAAAGATATCGCCAAAAGCCATGTGTATGGCTATGTCTATCCCTTGAAGCCCACCAGTTCATTGGATCTCCAAATTGAAGCGGGCGGTACCAACTTGAAGTTTATACATCATTATATGAGCAGCATCACGCCCGAATTCAACGGACGTGCCACCGGCCATGTACATTTCTATGGCAAATTCAAGGCTCTCACCATGGAAGGGCGTGTATTCGGCGATGCTTCCATGAAGGTAGACGTGCTCAACACCACTTTCTCCGTCAAAGACAGCATCTACATCGAGCCCGGCGGGTTGACCTTCCGCAACAACCGCATTTTCGACACGCAAGGGCATCAAGGCAGCATGAGCGGCTATCTGCACTATCAGCATTTCAAGAACCTGGAGTACCGTTTCAATTTCAATGTCAACGACATGCTGGTGATGAATACCAAAGAATCACCGGACTATCCCTTCTACGGCACCGTCTACGGTACGGGAAATGCCACTATTGCCGGTAATGCCCAAGATGGCGTTAACATTGACGTTGCAATGACTACCAATCGCAACACCACCTTTACCTATATAAAGGATAACGTATCTACAGCAGTCAGCAACCAGTTCATCAAGTTTGTGGACAAAACGCCACGCCGTGCCGTACAAGACTCTGTCCGCCTTTCCGACTACGAGATTGCCCAAAAGGAAATCGAGGAAGAGAAAGAGAGCGACACTGACATCCGGTTGAATCTCTTGGTAGACGCCACTCCCGACGCTACCATGAAGATTATCATGGACCCTATCGCTGGCGACTATATCAGTGGACGGGGAACCGGAAATATCCGTACTGAGTTCTTCAATAAAGGAGATGTAAAGATGTTCGGCAGTTACCGGATAAGCCAGGGAGTCTATAAATTCAGTCTGCAAGAGGTTATCCGAAAGGACTTTATTATCAGGGATGGGAGTACCATTACATTCAACGGTTCGCCGCTGGATGCCACTCTGGACATAAAAGCAGGCTATACGGTCAACTCAGCATCCTTAAATGACCTGATGCCCAACGAGGCAACCTCCGGCTACATCAGCCAGACAAATGTAAAAGTGAACTGTATGATGGACCTTACCGGACAATTGACTTCACCCGATGTAAAATTCGACATCGAGCTGCCCAACGAACGCGATGAAGTGCAGGCCATTGTCCGTAACTATATTCCTACTGACGAGCAAATGAACATGCAGATACTCTATCTGTTGGCTATCGGCAAGTTCTATACCCCGGAAAACTTGGGAGCCACCCAGAATTCGAATATGATGTCCAGTGTTGTTTCATCCACCCTTTCCGGACAGTTGAATAACGCTTTATCAAACATTCTCGATGTCAATAACTGGAACTTCGGCACCAATTTCAGTACCGGTGAAAGAGGCTGGACAGACATGGAGTTCGAGACCATGCTTTCGGGACAATTATTGAATAACCGACTACTTATCAATGGTAATTTTGGCTATCGTGACAATCCGATGGCAAATACCAATTTTGTGGGAGACTTTGAAGCGGAATGGCTCGTCAACCGTTCCGGAGACATCCGCCTGAAAGCGTACAACGAAACGAACGACCGCTACTACACCCGGACAAATCTGACAACACAAGGTATTGGCATTATCTTCAAAAAGGATTTCAACAAATGGAGTGAGCTCCTTTTCTGGAACAGATGGAAACTCAACCGGCTGAGAAAGGAACAAGAAATAAAACAAGATACTCTATCCTCTGATAAAATAAACACAGAACAGCAGATGCCCGAGGCACAATCAAAACGGAAAAGGGAGCAAAAATAAGATTGACGTCCTCACTGTCCACATTGAAGGTTTTAGAATAAGTAAATAGGCTCAAATACAGTATTTAACATGGCTACACCCTTTGTACCTAAAGGTGTAGCCATCACTCTACGATGGTATAGGCATTCAAGGCAAAGGGTGTAGCCATAAAAATACATCAGAAAGGTAATGGCCCGTCCGACCCCACACCTCCAAACGGGTTGTCCGTCTGTGGCGGAAAATCAGCAGCCGATGGAGGTGGCGGTGTTGCCGTACTTCCGATAGGCGCATTCATACGTGAACCGAATGTAGCTCCTCCACCCTCCGTCGGAGGTGGGATAACCATATCATCCTCCGGATTCTGGAAACGGGTGTACTGTCCGATAAATCTCAGACGCACATCCCCCACAGCACCGTTACGGTGCTTTGCTATGATGATTTCCGCCATACCGCGCAAGTCACTGCCATCGGCAGAAGTATAAATCTTGTAATATTCGGGACGGTGAATGAAGCACACCATATCGGCATCCTGCTCGATGGCACCGGATTCACGAAGGTCACTCAACTGGGGACGCTTGCCTTCCTCGCCTTCACGGTTCTCCACACCACGGTTCAACTGCGACAGAGCGATGATAGGAATGTTCAGCTCCTTGGCCAAACCTTTCAATGAACGCGAAATGGTACTAACTTCTTCCTGACGGCTACCGAAAGACATTCCGCTTGCATTCATCAGCTGAAGGTAGTCGATGATGATAATCTTCACTCCGTGCTCACGTACCAGACGCCGTGCCTTCGTACGGAGTTCGAATACCGACAAAGAAGGCGTATCATCCACATAAAGCGGAGCATCCAGCAAGTCACGCAGTTTGTAATCCAACTGCTGCCATTCATAGTCCGCCAACTGGCCACTCTTGATTTTCTCACTCGGAATCTCGCACACATTGGAAATCAGACGGTTCACCAGCTGCACGTTACTCATTTCAAGCGAGAACAGCGCTACGGGATTACGGAAATTCACGGCAATGTTCTTCGCCATGGAAAGCACGAATGCCGTTTTACCCATGGCAGGACGGGCTGCAATAATGATGAGGTCGGACTTCTGCCATCCGGAAGTCATCTTGTCCAGCTTGGTATAACCACTTTCCAAACCACTCAAACCATCGGTACGGGCAGCAGCTTTCTGAATCAAATCATAGGCTTCGGCAATGACAGGATTAATCTGCGTATAATCCTTCTTCATGTTCTGCTGGGAAATCTCGAACAGCTTTCCTTCGGCCTCCTGCATCAAATCGTCCACGTCCAGCGTCTCGTCGAAAGCCTTGCTCTGGATATTGCTGGTAAAAGTTATCAGTTCACGTGCCAATGCTTTCTGTGCAATGATACGGGCATGATATTCGATGTGCGCAGAAGATGCCACCTTACTGCTGAGTTGGGTAATATAGAACGGTCCGCCCACTTCCTCCAGTTCTCCCCGCTTGGAAAGTTGCTCCTTCACGGTGAGGATATCGACCGGCTTCTGATTCACGGCCAAATCGGTAATAGCGGAATATATCAACTGATGTCTATGCTCATAGAATGACTCCGGACGAAGAATTTCACTTACCAGCGAATAAGCGTCCTTCTCAATCATCAAGGCTCCCAAGACAGCTTCTTCCAGCTCCGGCGCTTGCGGCTGGATACGTCCGTAGTCTGTTACGGGCTGTGGTGCCTTTCCTTTCGGAGTACGGGATGTTCTTCTTTGTTCTGCCACTTTAAGAATTAAAAATTGAAAATTAAAAATTAAATGAATTTCCCTTTTAGAAAGGGAAAGCAAAGATAGTGCAAACCGAATACATAACTTTCATGCTTGCATGAAAAAGTTATGTTGAGGTGCAGCCTATCTTCGCTCGTATGGCAAAGATAAGCGAATTTATTTATAAGCAGTAAATAAATCATTGTTAAGTTTTCAATCTACTATGAACAGAAATCACTAACTTTGTCTTCGGAAGCTGCACTCCAATAGCTTCTCCTTTTAATTTTAAATTATTAATTCTTAATTTTCAACGCCATGCTGACTTTTCCAAATGCCAAAATAAACCTGGGACTGAATATCACAGAAAAGCGTCCGGACGGATACCATAATCTGGAAACCATTTTCTATCCGGTTCCCATAGAAGATGCTTTGGAAATCAATATCTTGAACGAAGGAAACGGAAAGTTCCGTCTGCATCAAGCAGGTCTGGAAATTGAGGGAGAAGCAGAGAGTAACCTGGTAGTGAAAGCCTACAAGTTACTGGATGACCGGTTCAACCTTCCTCCGGTAGATATTCATCTCTTCAAGCATATTCCCTCGGGAGCCGGACTGGGTGGCGGTTCGGCCGATGCAGCCTTCATGCTGAAGCTTCTGAATAATAAGTTTGAACTCGGACTGCCGGATGACACTCTGGAAGAGTATGCCGCCAAGCTGGGTGCCGATTGTGCCTTCTTCATCAAAAACCGTCCGACTTACGCAGAAGGTATCGGAAACATATTTTCTCCCCTTCCCCTCTCACTGAAAGGATATCGGATATGGTTGGTGAAGCCGGACATTTTCGTCTCTACACGGGATGCCTTTGCAAAAATAAAACCGCATCATCCGGAAATGTCCCTGAAAGAAATTGCCCAACTTCCCGTAGAAGAATGGAACGGACGAATGGTCAATGACTTTGAAGAAAGCGTATTCCCCCAATTCCCGGCTATTGGAGAAATCAAGGAAGAGATGTACCGGCAAGGAGCTGTATATGCCTCCATGAGTGGTTCGGGGTCATCTGTTTACGGATTATTCAAGGAAGATGCCGTATTACCGGAAGTGGATTTCGGAGAAAAAACTTTTGTATACAAAGGCCAGTTCACTGATATTTAAAAATGCATCAACCAATATACTGATTTCCGGAAACAAAAATACAACAAGGTTGTTCTTACAGAAAACTCAAAACAACCTTGATTATGAAAAAGTTCAAATTCTGTATTCTGGCAGGACTACTTGCCTTGCTGTCGGTGTCCGCTTTTGCGGAAGGACGTCTTCCTGCAAATATACAAACAGCTTTTCAAACGCTCTATCCTCAAGCAACGGATGTGGAATGGGAGCAAATGGCCGGTTGCTACGTAGCAGAATTTATTGCAGATGGTCAGGAAATTGATGTCTGGTTCAATAAACAAGCGGAGTGGGTTATGACTGAAACGGATGTAGAGTCACTGGAAAAAGTGCCAGCTCCCGTGGCAGAAGCATTCATGAGCAGTACAATGACCGGCATGAGATTAAGGGATATAAGAATCATCACCTTTCCCAAACATCCCACAGTGATAATAATTGAGGTGGAACAATACAATTCCGATGAAGAATTCCAACTGTTCTATGCTCCGGATGGAAAACTATTACAAAGCCTCGATGTAACAGAACTTGGAGGAGAGATTTATCCCGGACTCTTTTTCAATGATTAATACTGACGATTGGTGATTTGTTGATGGTATCCATTCATCAACAAATCACCAATCATTCATCACTAATCATTAATATACCTCTACCCTATCAGCAATACGCTTCGCTTTGTCGCGCAGCGTGTCAAGATCACTGTCAAGAGGTGCATAACACAGCACTACACCCATACGGCGGTTTACGCGGGTAGTAGGCTTACCAAAAATACGCAGATAAGTATCCTCTTCTTTCGTAACCTCTTCCATGCCACGATAATTGGGACGTTCCTGACTGGCTATCGGAGAAAGGATGACAGCACTGGCTCCTATACGCTCCTGCTTGATGCCAGGGATAGGCAGACCAAGCACCGCACGACAGTGCAATTCAAACTCATTCAGATTCTGGGTTCCGGCCAGGGTTACCATACCCGTATCGTGCGGACGTGGAGAGAGTTCGGAGAAATAGACACCGTTCTCATGGCTGAGAAAGAATTCCACTCCCCACAATCCGGCACCGGTCAAGGCACGGGTCACTTTCTCTGCCATATCCTGCGCCTCCCTTAGATGGGCAGGGTCAATATGGGCAGGCTGGAAGCTTTCACGATAGTCCCCACCCTTCTGTACATGGCCGATAGGCGGGCAGAACAAGGTCGGACCATTCTTCTGTGTTACGGTGAGCAGTGTTATCTCACTGTCGAACTTGATGAACTCTTCAATGATAAGTTCTTTGATGTCTCCACGGCTACCATTACAGCCATACTCCCAGGCATGCTCCAGTTCGTCGGCACTCTTTACGAGAGACTGGCCTTTACCGGAAGAGGACATCAGCGGTTTCACCACACACGGGAAACCTATCTTTTCAGCAGCAGCTTTCAGTTCATCCAAAGATTTGGCATAAAAATATTTAGCAGTCTTCAATCCCAGCTCTTTAGCTGCAAGGTCACGTATGGCTTTACGGTTCATGGTAAAGTTCACGGCGCGTGCACTGGGCACTACCTGAATGCCTTCTTTCTCGAAATCATACAGACGTTCCGTACGGATAGCCTCAATTTCCGGAACAATAATATCCGGCTGGTGTTTGCGTACTACACGTTCCAAAGCATCTCCATCGAGCATGCTGAATACCTCACATTCATCTGCCACTTGCATGGCAGGCGCTCCGGCATACGAGTCGCAAGCAATGATATACTGGCCCTTACGTTGGGCAGAAATAACAAACTCCTTGCCCAACTCACCGGAACCTAACAATAAAATCTTTTTCATCAATTCTTTTATTTACAATTTTATATATTTACGATTTGACGACGTACGATGTACGATTAGAGTTACTTTAGACAATAAACCGCCACAAGCCAAAGCAATCCCAATCGTACATCGTAAATCGTCTAATAGTAAATCCTCTTATTGGTGCTGGTCTCTCAACAAGTCATTCACCGTCTTTACCGGATTGAATGTAGTCAGAGGCACTTCTACAAATACTGTGTTCCAATCACTCATGGCTCCGTTCCACAAACCGGGAAGTTCAAGCGCTTTCAGGTCCTTGCCGTTCTTGGACTTATAGGAGATGAACCCCGTCGCTTTATCCACATACTTCACAAGATTGAACTTATGTCCTTTATAGTCACGTACGGCGCAAACCAAATCCACCGGATTGAAATGGGTACCTTTTTCAAACATTTCCTTCTTTTCCGGGTCGTCCATATCAATCTGCGAACTTTCCAGAATCTGCAGAGAGATAGTACCGTCACTGTTGTATGCCAAGAACGGACCTCCGCCCGGTTCGCCTACGTTCTTCACCATACCGCAAACACGCATCGGACGGTTCAGCTTCTCTTTCAGATATATAACCAACTCGGCATCTTCCAGATTCTTTGTCTCCGGATTCTTGCAATAGAGTTGTTTCTGCAGGAATTGCAGAACTTCAAGAATTTGCTCGTGTGTATACTTCCCGCTGTCAAGCAACTGCAGATAAGCAAACGCTCTCTGCTGTAACGCTACCAGCACACCGGCAATCAGTTTCTTATATAATACGGTGTCACCTTTCAGCTTGTCGGGTACCACATTGTCTATATTCTTTATGAAGATAATATCCGCATCAAGGTCATTCAAGTTTTCAATCAAGGCGCCATGACCGCCGGGACGGAACAACAATTTGCCATTGTCGCGGAAGGGTTTGTTTTCCATATCGGCGGCAATGGTATCGGTGCTCGGCTTCTGTTCCGAAAAAGAGATGTTATAATCCACCCCATACTTCTTTGCATAAGCGGCAGCCTTTTCGTCTACCAAAGCCTTGAACAAGGCACGATGTTCGGGCGAAACCGTGAAATGCACATTCACCTTACCGTTCTTATTGGCAGCATACAATGCTCCTTCTACCAAGTGCTCTTCCAGCGGCGTGCGGCTACCGTCTTCATACTTATGGAACTTAAGCAATCCTTTGGGCAGAGCACCATAGTTCAGTCCGGCCCCTTCGAGTAAGGCAGCAACAACCGCCTTGTAGTTTCCAGCGGCAACCAAAGTCGGTATATCCTTTCCGGCAGTCCTCTGGCAAGCGGTATTCAAGTCATCATAGAAGGCAAACTTCTCTATTTTCTCAAAGAAAGTCTTTTCAAAGTTTGTCTGGGGAGTGTCATAGTCTGCCCCGAGAAATTCAAACAAGTTCTTGAACATACGGCTGGCAGCACCCGAAGCAGGCACAAACTTCACCACCACTTTATCGGTTTGTGTATATGCCTCCCAGGCATCCAGGTATTTCTTCTGTTCATCCGTATCCGGAGCCAGTATACCCTTTTCTACAGAAGCGGCGGCAGACAGCTTCAAGTATGGAAAACCTTTTTCGAAACAAGCCAACTGTTCAGCTATTTGTTCTTCGGAGATGCCTTTATTTTCGAGCAACTCTTTGTCTTGCGGTGTTATCATAATATCTTGTTTTATTAATTCATGCCCAAAAATACAAAAAAAGCAGAACTGCCGTCAAGAAAATGAAGAAAAAACTTACCTTTGAAGCATAAAATACGGACGATTATGGAAACTGATGAATTTTTCACTATCAAAGAGAAAGATTTACTCTTCTCGCTCTACCGCAAACTGTTGCAACTTTCCGGAGAAACCCTCCAGAAGGGGGACTGCAAAAAGCTGAAAACACATCTTGTCAATACTATACAGAACAACCGTATCCAGCGTGATATATTCGGTTTGAATCCCGTCATCAAAGATATGCAGACGGCTGTCATTGTAGCGGAAGAAATCGGAATGAAGCGTGCTTCTATCCTGGGGCTCATGCTGCACGACTCCGTGCGCTGCGGCACTTGCACCGCTCTGGAAGTGGAGCAAATCTATGGCGAGGATGTGGCAGGCATCATCCGGGGATTGATACGTGTAAACGAACTTTATTCCAAAAGTCCTACCATCGAGTCCGAGAATTTCCGCAACTTGTTGCTGACTTTCGCTGAGGACATGCGTGTCATTCTCATTATGATTGCCGACCGCGTAAACATCATGCGGCAGATAAAAGATTGCAAGAACGATGAAGCCCGTCGGCAGGTAGCCAACGAAGCGGCTTATCTCTATGCGCCCCTTGCCCATAAGCTGGGTCTGTACAAATTGAAGTCGGAACTGGAAGACCTCTCATTGAAATATACAGAAAAGGAAGTTTACTACCATATCAAGGAAAAACTGAATGAGACCAAGGCATCGCGTGACAAGTACATTGCCGCCTTCATTGCACCGGTACAGAAGAAGCTCGAAGAAGCCGGACTGAAGTTCCATATCAAAGGACGCACCAAGTCCATCCACTCCATCTACCAGAAAATGAAGAAGCAGAAATGCCCCTTCGAAGGCGTGTATGACCTGTTCGCCATCCGCGTCATCCTGGCCTCTTGCCTGGAAAAGGAGAAACTGGAATGTTGGCAGGCCTACTCCATCGTAACAGATATGTACCAGCCTAACCCGAAAAGGCTACGCGACTGGCTGTCCGTACCTAAAAGCAACGGATATGAATCACTGCACATCACCGTGATGGGCCCCGAAGGCAAATGGGTGGAAGTACAAATACGTACCGAACGCATGGATGATATTGCCGAACGAGGCCTGGCCGCCCATTGGCGATACAAAGGAGTGAAAGGTGAATCTGGTCTTGACGAATGGCTGACTTCCGTACGCGAAGCCTTAGAGAGCTCGGACAGCAACGGACTGGAAACGATGGACCAGTTCAAACTGGATTTGTACGAAGACGAGGTATTTGTATTTACCCCCAAAGGTGATTTGTTCAAACTTGCCAAAGGCTCCACCGTGCTCGATTTTGCGTTCCACATCCATAGCAAACTGGGCTGCAAATGTATCGGTGCAAAAGTGAACGGCAAGAATGTACAGCTGAAGCAAATGCTGCATAGCGGTGACCAGGTGGAGATAATGACATCGAATACGCAGACGCCCAAGCAGGACTGGCTGAACATCGTAACCACCTCCAAGGCACGCACCAAAATACGCCAGGCATTGAAGGAAATGGCTGCACGCCAGCACGCCTTCGCTAAGGAAACCCTGGAACGCAAGTTCAAGAACCGGAAGATAGAGTATGATGAAGGAACCATGATGCGCCTCATCAAGCGCCTCGGTTTCAAGATAGTGACCGACTTCTATCAAGCCATAGCCGATGAAGAACTGGATGTCAACGAGATTATAGACAAATACCAGGAACAGCAAAGACGGGAAAATGATACGCGCGACGATATTGTCTACCGCAGTGCTGAAGGCTATAACCTTCAACAAGGCATACCGGAAGAGATAGGTACCAAAGAAGATGTACTGGTCATTGATCAAAATCTGAAAGGATTGGATTTCAAGTTGGCACGCTGCTGCAATCCCATCTATGGAGATGATGTATTCGGCTTTGTCAGTGTGACGGGAGGTATCAAGATACACCGTTGCGATTGTCCCAATGCCAGTGATTTGCACTCACGTTTCGGCTACCGTATCGTGAAGGCACGCTGGGCCGGAAAGTCACAAGGTACACAGTACCCCATCACCCTGCGCGTAGTGGGACACGATGACATCGGCATCGTGACCAACATCACTTCCATCATTTCCAAAGAAACGGGTATTACTTTGAGAAGCATCGGCATTGACTCGCATGACGGGCTGTTCTCCGGAACACTGACCATCATGGTGAGCGATACGGGACATCTGGAAGCACTTGTCAAGAAACTGAGAACAGTAAAGGGAGTGAAACAGGTTTCAAGGAATTAAGCAACAACTATAATCCATGAAGTACGACTTTAAAAAGCAGTTGCGCAGTTTCGGATATGCTTGGAAAGGTATCCGGTGTTGCATAGGAAAAGAACAGAACCTGAGCTTCCATCTGATAGCTACGGCTGTGGTAGTCATTGCAGGATTCGTTTTAGGCATTACCCGCATGGAGTGGATGATAATCATTCTCTGCATCGGAGTGGTGATAGCAGCCGAACTGTTCAATACCGCCATTGAGAAGCTGGTCGACCTGGTGTCTCCCCAACAGCATCCCGTGGCAGGGCAAGTAAAAGACATAGCCGCCGGAGCAGTACTGGTATGTGCTGCAACGGCAGCCATTATAGGATTGATTGTATTTATCCCTTACCTCACCCGCTTCTTCTTATAATAAGGATAGGTCAGCAGTACAAAGAAAAATACGGCAAGCATAGCAGCAACAGACGCCACATGGTATATCTGCGCTTTGTCCATCAGGTGGCAAGCCACAGTCATGCCCACCAGCAGCCCTGCCTCCATAGACAAATGACAAGTGGTGTTTGCCGTTCCACGCTGGCAATGGTGCGACAGCTTGACGAACATCTTCATGAACGGGACTGTAATGAACACCAATACAGCCAATGCCGCCAATGACCAGTAATCGCCCACAAACATCAGTGGCAGCAACGCTCCCGGTACAAAAGCAATCAGTAGCATATTGATGGCAGGTACCCATGCACGCGGCAATAAGAAGCGGTCCATATTGCACAACGACACGCCTATCGGAGCACGGAAAGCCACATATACCCTCGATGCGAAAAATATGCTAGCCAGTCCGGCCGCTACGGACAGATAGGTCACCATACGGAAACCATACATCTTATACATTCCAATGCCCAACACAACACCCACCAGCATGCCCAAGCGTGCAGCCCATGCATATACCATGTTTCCTGCGCTGCGGCGCGCGGAAGTCGTTATGTCGATGGCCACCGTAATGCCCGCTGTGGTTGCCAGCCCGAAACATGCTCCCTGCACAGCGGCAAGCAGCAGAAATTTCGTATAACCATCCACAAAGGCATATCCCAGAACAGCCGCCAGCATAATGAGTGCGGAGTAAAGGAGCACGTGTTTCCTTTTATATTCATCGACCAGATAGGCATGGAAAGGACCGACAGCAAACATGGCCACCACAAAGACCAGAAACATGCTGCCCGCCTGCCCGACGGAAACACCCAACTGCTCTCCCATCACAAAAGGAAGCAAAGGGAAAAGCATATAGACGGATATGAACAGCAACAGATTTGCCGTACACATCCGCCAAAAATTGAGTGTCATGAGTTTGTTAGTACTGTTCTTTCTCATTCGGGAAATCTAAATTCTTCACATCGGATACATAACGGCTGATGGCATCCGTCATCACTGTATGCAGGTCGGCATAGCGACGCAGGAAACGGGGACGAAAACCGTTATTCATACCCAGCATATCCTGAACCACCAACACCTGGCCGTCCACATCGCCACCGGCACCGATGCCTATAACGGGTATAGTCAGCTCGCTTGCCACGCGGGCAGCCAATGCGGCAGGAATCTTCTCCAATACCAGTCCGAAGCATCCGGCTTCTTCCAGCAAATGCGCATCGCGTACCAGTTTCTCGGCTTCGGCATCATCCTTGGCACGGACCGTATATGTTCCATACTTGTTGATGGATTGGGGCATCAGTCCGAGATGTCCCATGATGGGAATACCGGCGCTGAGGATACGCTTCACCGTACCGATGATTTCCTCGCCTCCCTCCAGTTTGAGGGCGTCGGCATGGCTTTCTTTCATAATACGGATAGCGGAAGCCAATCCCTCCAGTTCGTTGCCCTGATAAGAGCCGAAAGGCATGTCGACAATGACCATGGCACGCTTCACACCGCGAACCACGGATTTGCCATGATAAATCATCTGGTCGAGCGTGATGGGAAGCGTGGTGACATTGCCTGCCATTACATTGGAAGCGGAATCTCCCACCAGAATCACGTCTACCCCGGCACCGTCCACAATCTGCGCCATAGTATAGTCATATGATGTCAACATTGATATCTTTTCGCCTCTCTGCTTCATTTCGATAAGGCGATGTGTAGTCACTTTACGAGTGTCGTCTGAAATATAACCCATGATAGTATTTACAATTTGGCAATTTACAATTACTCAATTTAATTTTCGGCGCAAAGGTAATCCTTTTTCTGATTACTTGTACAATTGAGTTAATTTATCGTAAGTGAATCCCTGAAAGTCATCCAATACATAATGACACAACGGAGCTATGTCTTCACGGGAATTGGTGGTTGCCAACCCTATAACGGTAGCTCCTGAAGCCATGCCGGCTTTCAGCCCGTTGAAAGAATCCTCGAATACATATGTGGTGTCGGGAGTTGTGCCGAAAACCTCCATACCCAACAGAAAACAATCCGGTGCAGGCTTGGAAGCCGTAAACATCTCGGCCGTAAGGATACGGTCGAAAAGAGTCTTTATTTCGGGATGAACCCGATAGACAGCTGCCATCTTCGCTTCGTTGGAGCTGGTCACTACGGCAGTCTTCACCCCATTCCGGTGTAGGTCGGCAATGAAGTCAAGCACTCCGGGAATAAAGTCGAATGACATTTCCTGTTCAAAGCGGTTCAGCCGTTCGGTAATTTCGGCCTGTTCCTTCGCCATGCCCGGAAAAAAGGTATCATAAATATAGACCAGCGTCTGGCCCTTCACCCTGCCTTCAATATCATCCATACCCAAATACTGCTTTCCCATTTCATGCCAGAAGTGACTGTACTGTGTTTCCGTGTCTACCACCACGCCGTCAAAATCAAAAAGTACGGCGGTTGCTTTTGTTGTGTCCATAAACTTTCTTTTACCTAAATCTGTTAATACCAAAACATTATAGCGTACAAAGGTGGGAATAATCTGCGAATCAAACAAATATTTTATACCTTTGTGCTCCTTAATTGACTCATATCAAATGAACAACGCGCATATATTAGGAACCGAACGTATTGGCAAACTGCTTGTGCAGTACTCCATTCCGGCCATTATAGGCATGACGATTACTTCGTTGTACAACATCATCGACAGCATTTTCATCGGTCATGGCGTAGGTCCTATGGGCATTGCCGGACTCGCCATTACTTTCCCTCTGATGAATCTGGTCGTGGCTTTCTGTACGATGGTATCGGCAGGTGGCTCCACCATTTCGTCCATCCGGTTGGGACAGAAAGACCTGGACGGAGCAACGGAAGTATTGGGAAACACACTGATGTTCTGCCTGGTCAACGCATTCCTATTCGGCAGTATTTCATTCATCTTTCTGGATGACATCCTGCGCTTCTTCGGTGCCAGCAATGATACGTTGCCATATGCCCGCGACTTTATGCAGGTGATATTACTGGGTACCCCCGTCACTTATACCATGATTGGCCTGAACAATATCATGCGTGCCACGGGATATCCCAAGAAAGCGATGCTCACGTCTATGGTAACGGTAGTCTGCAACATAATCCTCGCTCCCATTTTCATCTTCCAATTTGACTGGGGAATACGGGGAGCTGCAACGGCAACGGTCATCTCGCAGTTCATCGGCATGGTGTGGGTAGTGAGCCATTTCCTGCAAAAGACAAGTGTGGTACGTCTGCAACGGGGGTTCTGGAAGATGAAGAAACGTATCATCAGTAGTATATTATCCATCGGTATGTCACCGTTTCTGATGAACGTCACGGCATGTGTCATTGTGATTATCGTAAACAACAGCCTCCAACAGTACGGAGGCGATATGGCCATCGGGGCATATGGCATTATCAACCGACTGCTGGTACTCTATGTAATGATTGTATTGGGGCTGACGATGGGAATGCAACCGATTGTAGGCTATAACTTCGGTGCGCAAAAGCACGACCGTGTGAAGGCTACCCTGCGCCTGACCATCATTGCCGGAGTATGTATCACCAGTACCGGCTTCCTTATCTGCGAATTGTTCCCCCATGCCATATCTGCCATCTTTACCAGTGATGAAGAGTTGATAGATATTGCTTCCAGAGGCGTACGCATTGCCGTAGCCATATTCCCGTTGGTAGGTGCACAGATTGTCATCGGCAATTTCTTCCAAAGCATCGGGAAAGCGAAAATCAGTATCTTCTTGTCGCTGACACGCCAATTACTGTATCTGTTGCCGGGACTACTGATATTCCCGCATTACTTTGGGCTGGACGGCATCTGGATATGTATGCCGGTATCGGACTTCTTTGCTTTTGTAACGGCAGCGGTGGCATTGTGGATATATGTAAAGAGATTACCCACAGGAATTACCGAAAAAGCGAGGTGAAAGTGATTTATTCTACTGCAAATATTGCATTTTATGTTATAACAAACAAATTGTTCGAAAATATATCATTCATTCAGCCCAAACACATCATCTATTCGCCCCAAACAGATGGTCTGTCTACCCCAAACGCATGATGTATGTTGCGGCAACTTTATTCGCTCTTGATGCTCTTTACCGGATTTTCATTGGCAATGCACCATGCCTTCAATACCACGGTA
Organism: Bacteroides sp. AF39-16AC; assembly: GCF_003602735.1. Taxonomy (NCBI): domain Bacteria; kingdom Pseudomonadati; phylum Bacteroidota; class Bacteroidia; order Bacteroidales; family Bacteroidaceae; genus Bacteroides; species Bacteroides sp. AF39-16AC. Next base: position 148,849 of record NZ_QTLN01000007.1, read on the forward strand.
GCAACGATAAACAACAGCAACAGACAACCTACAAGAATATATCCGCCTATAGGGAATGGCACAACATCAGAGAACTGGCTCGCCCAAAGCTTTCCGGCCCGGCATGCTCCCCCAATACCTATGGCGACAGACGGAATGGCCAGCCAAAGCACATCTCTTGACAATAACAGCAAAATACTTTCCGTCTCCGCTCCATTCACTTTACGAATGGCAATCTCTTTTGAACGCAGGCGGATTTCATCATTCACATAGCCTATCAGTCCCATCAGAATGATAAAGAGTATGGTCAATGAAACCAGCAGGGTGACATCACGAAATACCCGTACAGACTCGGCATAACTGCGCATTTCCTGCTCCACCGAACGGAATACGAGGCTTTTCTGAGGATAAATCCGATGCATCTCTTCATTGAGGCGGGCGAGATTTTCATCCAATGGCTCTTTGAGGCGAACATGCAGGGTGGCAGCTGTCTTCCCCGTCCATTCCACCATCACCGGCAAATTATCGTTGGGCATATCGGCAAAACTGAAACTGTCTAACAGCCCGACAACAGTGCCATAATCATTCACCCGCTTGCCTATGGGGCTGTCTGTCCAATTCATCTTCTCATAAAAGACACTGTTGACAAGCAACTGACCTTCTCCCGTCAAGTTATGCCCCTCTTTCAGTCTCAGACCAATGAAAGGAAGAAAATCACTGTCGAACCAAGTATTACGAGGATAGAAAAGCTCGTTACCCTGATTGTCAAGAATTGGCTGGTTAGAACCGAACCACAATATAGGGCGTTCTGCCGAAGCAACCCCTTCCACATAAGGCAAACTGCCGACAAGACTACGCAGGCTATTGCCATCCACTTCCCGCTGGGTGGTATATGCCACACGTTCAGGACGCCAACCACGGTCACGCGTCGTTACATAACTGTACTGTGAAACGACCATCAGCATCATCCCCAGAATGAATGCCGCTCCGATGAACTGAACAAAAAGCAGTACCCGTTTCCAGCCACGACGCCCGGAAGTGTAGCGGCGGAACACTTGTGTCACCGGAATACGAGCGAAAAGCATGGCAGGCAGGCAACCACCTAAAATAAACAGTAACAGTATCACCGACAATGGTGCCCAAAGATTCTGCCAGTCAAAAAGAGCACTGAGAGGTACAGCTGCCAATTCTTCCATTTTTTCGTGGAAAATATACACCAGCAGTCCAATGAGCAGCAAGGCAAGCCCTACTACTATAGCAGTCTCTACCATGAACATGGAAAAGATGCTACTTCCCGAAGCACCGCTGCATTTGTGTACACCGATGGCCTTGGCACGCTGTGTCAGCGAAGCCACGGAAACGAGTACATAATTCAATGCGGTCGTAAAAAGCAGCACGATACCCAGGAAGAACATAATCCAAATCATCTTCCGTACTTGAGGAGTCTCGACATGCAGATTATGGATAGGGACAATACGTACGCTCAATTCTAAACCACTTTCCGGTGGAATATGACGGGCAATAGCTATGGACATACGCTCATTCAGCCAATCAGCATCCTGCGGACTGCGCAGCCTGAGATAACCGTCGTAGTTTCCGCCGCTCTGCCAACCCAGGTCCCACTTCAGATGCCGCCCTATAGTAGGAAAGGAAATGATTGCCTCTGGACGCCTCTCCAAAGAAGTGTTCAACGGAATATCGGCAAAGATACCCTTCACGAGCAGTGTAGTCTGATATCCCCAAAAATCATAACGCAGTGTTTTCCCTATCGGATTTTCGTCACCGAAGGCCTCCTTTGCTGACTTGGCGGAAAGGAATACGACATCCGGACCCGCCAAATCCTGTGGATTGCCTTCTATCATCTCCAAACCGAGTACAGAAAAATAAAGTGTATCTGCCATCACCGTGGACATATCTAATTGGCGCTCACCCAACTGGAAACTATTATCAAAAAGAGAACAGCTCACTGTGCTACTTTCCACTTGTTCCGGAAACTCTTCGGCAATGGCAGCCGGAATCGGAATGATGGTAAAGCGACTTTCGTTACCTTCCAACACTCCATTTTTCAACCAACCCGTCTTCACAATATAAAGGTTATCCGAATCATGATAAAAGTTATCAAAACTCAACTCGAATGCAATCCGTGCAAATAGAAATACAGACATCAGCAGTCCCAATGCCAAAGATACAATCTTAATGGCATTGGAACCTTGCTTGTGCAACAAGCTTTGTAATGTATAATAAATGTGCCGCCTCATAATTTCCTGAAGTTATTCTTTATTCACTCTTGATACTGTCTACCGGATTCTCATTGGCAATCCGCCATGCCTTGAATACTACACAACCGATGATGAGCAATAGTACAATGCATGCAATAAGCAAGAATCCGCAGATACCAAAATCCACTCCCTCCACAAACTGCTCTATCCAGACACCGCCTATATACCAGGCTCCCAGCCCTCCAAGAAAAACGGCCGGCAAGGATATCCAGAATATATCCTTCGAGAAAAGCCGGAGAATGGATGACGCTTCCGCACCATTCACTTTACGGATGGCAATTTCCTTGCTGCGGCGTTGTATCTCGTCATTGATGTAGCCAATCAACCCCATTAACGTAACAAAAAGGATGGTTATGGCAGCCAGTAAAGCTGCATTACGGAAATCCGTGACGGTACTGTTCTGGTCGTCAATGACCTTTTGGAACGAGGAAAATACAATGTCACGGGTGGGAAACAGCTTTTCCATGTCTTCGTTCAAACGCTTGAGGTTATCGTCAAAAGGCTCTTTCAGACGTAATTGGATGTTTCCGGAAAATCGGTCAAGATAAGTTGCATACATAGGTTGCACCGCCACATAAGCGGCATTGGATGTAGCAAAGTCTTTCAGTACACCTACAATATTGCCCGCTATGCGATCGCCGTTGCGCACTTGCCTGCCTATCGGTTTATCTTCCCAATGCATCATTTTCAAAAATGTTTCATTGACCAATATCTGCCCAGGGGCATCCATATTCTTGCCTTCCGCAAATTCCAACTTCATAAACGGGGCATAGTCCTTGCCAAATTCCACCCAACGCATGCTCATCCACTGCCCGTTATCAGTCGTAACCCCTTCTCCGCTCAATCCGTCTGTAAGAAGATTACCGCTACAAGCTCCATCTTCCACATAAGGCAAAGAAAGCATCACACTACGATTTGCATCGCTTTCCGCATCCGAGTCAAAGGATACGCCCGAAGCATAAGCCACCCGGTGGTAATCGAATCCACGTTCTTTATTGGTGATGTAATGGCTCTGCATAAGCACCAGCCCCAACAAGCCGAAAATAAAAGAGGTACCGGCAAACTGCACAAACAAGAGCGGACGTTTCCAGCCTTTCTTGCCTTCGGTGTACCGGCGGAAAACCTGCGTCACCGGAATGCGGGCAAAAAGCTGCCCGGGCAACATGCCGCCTATCATAAACAAAATGACTATCACTGAAAGCGGTGCCCAAATGTTTTCCCAAGAGAAAAGACCGGCAAGACTAACGTCGAGCATGTCCTCCAACGGCTCACGGAAATTAAATAGAAGCAGCGCTACAAGCAGCAAGGAAGAAAGCATGATGACTCCGGTCTCCCATAAGAACATACCGAAAATAGTTCCCGTATTTGCCCCACTACATTTATGTACGCCTATAGCTTTGGCACGACGGTTCATGGCTGAGATGGAAATAAGCACATAATTCATCGCCACAATAAAAAGTATGGCGGTTCCCAGCGTCAACAGAATCCATACCATACGCATGGTACTGATACCAAATTCCATACGGTAGTCCTTTATCGGAACCAGACTGATAAACACATCATCGCTCTTGCGCACCTGCTCGGCAAGTTTCTCTATTCGGGTGTTCACATCGTCCAGTTGCACCCCCGGGCGCAGACGGACAAAGGACATATAGCTGTCTCCACCTCCCCATCCCCAGTATCCCCAATGATGCTTGAAGGAGGTAGCCAGAGACATCACGACACCACTTCCATAGAAACTGGAGTTTTCGGGGAAATCTTCAAAAATGCCCTTCACGGTCATTGACATCTGTTTGTTATAGACCACCGTCTGCCCGATGGGATTCTTATCGGCAAACATGCTGCCGGCCAGCTCCCTGCTGATGAAGACCACCTCCGGATTATTCAGCTCGCGAGGGTCTCCACTGACAACATCAATGCCCATAGTGGCAAAGAAACAAGAATCGGCCGTCATGGCATTGGTCTGGAAACGGCGTTCATTGGCAAACCAAGCCGAATTGCTCCACCATTGCTGGGTGACGGTAACACTCTCCACCTCGTCAGGCAGGTTTTCGGCAATGGTACCAGCCACCGGTCCAAGAGTTATATGCGAAGGATGATACTCGTTGTTGTAATACCATACTGTTTTGACAAGACACAAACGTTCATGGTCCTTGTAGCAGGTATCATAATTGAGCTCGAATGCCTGACGGGAAAAAATGAGGATACTGACTGCCAACCCCAGTCCCAGAGAAACAATCTTGATGAGGTTGGAGCCTTTTCCTCGTATCAATGTCTGGAGAGTGTAATATAGTTGTCTCATGGAAGTTGTTTTAAAAGTCCGTTACAAATCCTGCGCTGCCACACTTGCCACCACACTACCGTCGAAAAGATGTATCGTGCGGTGTGCAAACGAGGCGTCGTGCTGGCTGTGGGTCACCATAATAATCGTAGTACCCTCTTTATTCAGTTCTGTCAACAGATTCATCACCTCAGCTCCGTTCTTGGAGTCCAAGTTACCGGTAGGTTCATCGGCGAGTATCAGCTTGGGATTGGTTACGACCGCACGGGCTATCGCCACACGCTGCTGCTGACCGCCGGAAAGCTGTTGTGGGAAGTGTTTGGCACGGTGGCTGATGTTCATCCGCTTCAGAATATCCTCTACCATGCGTTTGCGCTCACTTGCCTTCACGCCGAGGTACGTAAGGGGAAGTTCCACATTCTCGTACACATTCAGTTCGTCTATCAGGTTGAAGCTCTGGAACACGAATCCCAGCTTGCCCTTGCGCACACGGGTACGTTCCTTTTCCTTCAAATCCGCTACTTCCTGACCGAGGAGCTTGTAACTGCCCTCCGTAGGATTGTCCAGCAGCCCGAGGATGTTCAGCAAGGTGGACTTGCCGCAACCTGACGGTCCCATAATGGCTACAAACTCCCCCTCCTTTACATCGAGGCTGACGTGGTTCAATGCTACTGTCTCTACTTCCGAAGTACGGAATACTTTGCTGATGTTGTTAATTTCAATCATGATATTCTATGTATTAATATTATTATCATTCGCTCTTAATGCTGTTTACCGGGTTCTCGTTCGCTATCCGCCAGGACTTCCAAAGTACGCAGGCTACGATAATCACCAAATTGGCCATCACTACCAGTACGTATACTGCCCAACTGACGGGAATACGCTCCGCGAACTGTTCCATCCACATTCCGTTGACATACCATGCCAATACCGTACCGATGACAACTGCCGGAGCTGCCACAACGAGTATATCCCTTGACAACATTTCCAAGATGCCAGAAGCCTCTGCGCCGTTCACTTTGCGGATGGCAATCTCCTTGCTGCGGCGGCGCACCTCGTCGGTGGTATAACCAATCAGTCCCATCAGCATGATGAAGAACATGGTCACTGCCGCCATCAAAGTGGCATTACGGAATACACGGACAGAATTATAACTATTCTCTATTCTTTTCTCATAGCCGGTAAAGTCAATAGTCTGGTCATGGAAAGCCTCGGCTACATCGTGGTTCAGCTTCTGCAGATTTTCGGTAAAGGGTTCTTTCAAACGGACATGTACCGTTCCATAAAAATTCTTGTTTCCCCGGGCTATGAAAGGCATCTTCTCGGTTCTGAAACTCTCTATCTGGAAATCCTTCAACTGCCCTACGACCTTGAATGTATTCCCTTCGGTATATACCGTACGGCCCACGACGTCGTCTCCCCAACGCATCATCTCAGCAAAGGTTTCGTTCACCACGACTTCCTCTTTATCGCGCGCCATACGTCCCGTCTTCATAGTCATGCCCATCAAAGCAGGAAAATCCTCGCGCATGAAATAAGAAGAACGACAAGAGAACAGTGCCTGCCCGCTCTCACTATGAATCATCGAACCGCTATATCCGCTAATGGGCGTGCTGTTGGCGCTGGACACCGCTTCCACGTAGGGCAATCCCTTGAAGAACTGATAAGCCGCATCACGCGTCGCTTCATTATCCCAGTAGGCATTGCCTATGGCTATCTGCTTGGGATTATACCCCATATCCTTTTTCAGTACATACTGGTATTGCGACATCACCACACACATCAATCCACTAATGAATGCCACGCCTGCAAACTGGACAAACAGCAACGGACGCTTCCAGCCCTTCTTCCCCTCGGTATAGCGGCGGAACACCTGCGATACGGGAATACGCGCAAAGAGCCGGCCCGGCAATACGCCTCCCACTATAAACAGCAGAAGCACTACCGACAACGGTACCCAGATACGCTCCGGAGCCAACAAGGTGGAGAGCTTTACAACGACCGTGTCTTCCACAAAATCGCGGAAGTTGAGCATTATCAACGCCATCAGCAGCAATGCCGCCACAATGATGATACCCGTTTCCAGCAAAAACATGCTGAAAACCGTGCCACCGCTCGCACCGCTGCATTTATGTACGCCTACCGACTTGGCGCGGTAGCTCAAAGAGGAAATGGAAATCAGCACATAGTTCAACGCCGCAATGAAAAGAATGGCAAAACCAAGAATGCTCATAATGACACGCATCCGCTGCACATCATCATAATTGCGGTATGTATCACGGATGGGCTGCACAAAAGCCGTGTAACCGTACTCTTTCTTATCTTCTGCCGGGCGATATTTGTCTATCATGGCATCAATACGCGCATTGACAACAGATTTGTCGGCACCGGGACGGAAACGGATAAACTCTACCCAACTGTCTCCCCCGCTCCACGAGTAGTTATTCCAGTTGCGGCTCCACAAGGTAGGCATCGAGATAACCGCTTCCGGATTGATTGTGGCGTTCTCAGGCAAATTGGCATAGATTCCCTTCACCGTCAGGTCAAACTGATGGTCATAATTAAGCGTTTTCCCTATAGGATTCTCCTCACCGAACACTTTCCTTGCAAAGCGTTCACTCAAGAAAATAATATCCTTCTGCACCAAGTCCTTTTCGGGATTGCCGTTCAGGACGTCGATGCCCATAGTACGAAAGAACAGCGAATCGGCTGCAATCTTCCTGTCATCAAGACGCACGCTTCCATTGTAAAGAGGAGCAGATACCATAGACGTGCTCAAACTTACTGCCGACTCCACCTCTTTGGGGAAGTTCTCCAAAATGGCCCCTGCCACGGGACCGCAATTCCACTCTTGAGGCTCAAACTTCTCTCCTTTCACCGAGAATATCGACCATACCTGATACAAGTTATCATAATCCTTAAAGCAAGTGTCAAAACTCTGTTCATATGCCACGCGGGAGAAAAGCAGAATACTCATCGTCAATCCCAATCCCAAAGAAATGACCTTGATGATATTCGAACCGCGTCCCCGCAGTAAAGTCTGAATTACATAATAGATTTGTTTCATTCCGTTTATCGTTTATTAGATTTATTTTCTTGCTTTTCATATTGCAGAAAGCGTGCCAAAGAATACACAAACCTGATTATCAGCGCATATCGTATTTCAGAAGAAGACAAAGGTGTCTAATTTTTAGACACTCCCGTCTAAAAATTAGACAGAGGCCGAATCTCTGTTCAGCCTCATAGAACAAAAAAAAGGGAAATTAGAAAAGAATCCATAAGAATGAAAACTTTACCTTTGCCCACAGTTTTCTAAAGATAGAGTATAAACGTAAAATGAAGCACCTGCACATGAAATTCCCCAAACTCTTATATCCTTCATTCCTATGCCTGCTTATAGCCGGCTGCGACATGATAGATTATCACCCTTACGATGTACACATCAGCGGTGAAACCGATGTCAATGCCCACAACATTGCCCAAATAGAGCAGAACTGCCAGAACAAGACAACAATCCGGTTCGTAACAATGGGTGATTCCCAGCGCTGGTATGACGAGACCGACGACTTTGTAAGCCACCTCAACAAGCGGGACGACATAGATTTCGTCATTCATGGCGGAGACGTCAGTGACTTCGGTGTAACAGACGAGTTCCTTTGGCAACGGGACATTATGAACAAACTCAAGATACCCTATGTGGTACTTCTCGGCAACCACGACTGTCTGGGCACGGGCGAAGAGACTTATCGCGTAATATTCGGAGACCCCAATTTCTCCTTCATTGCAGGACGGGTAAAGTTTGTCTGCCTGAATACCAACGCCATCGAATTTGACTACTCCCGCCCCATTCCCGACTTCGAGTTTCTTGCCGCACAGATACGCGACCATGAAGAGGAATTCGATAAAACCGTTGTGTCCATGCATATACGCCCGTTCTGCAACGAGTTCAACAATAATGTGGCACACGTATTCCAGCGTTACATCAAGGAATTTCCCGGACTGCAGTTCTGTACATCCGCACACGAACACCATCGCTTCGAGAAAGACCTCTTTGAAGATGGGATAATGTATTACATGAGCGACTGCATGAAGAACCGCAATTACTATATATTCACCATAACCCCCGACGGATATGAACGCGAAGTGGCATATTATTAATCACCTGGCATGCGCCGTCGTCTTCTTGTCGGTATGCTCTTTTTCTGCTTTTTCACAAGAGAGAGATACCATCTTCATCATAGAACACGATACCGTATGGATGGACCTGCAACCGGATGCCGTCATTGAAAGCCAGACCAGAGAGAACCGTTATGACCGCCGCGTACACCGCTACCGCAGGCATTGGGAGGCCTTGATTCCGACGCACACCAAAATTCAGTTTGCCGGCAATATGGGGTTGCTGTCATTCGGTACCGGATGGGATTACGGCAGAAGAAACCAATGGGAAACAGACGTATTCTTCGGAGTATTGCCCAAATATGACTCCAAACGTACCAAGCTGACATTCACCGTCAAGCAGAACTACCTTCCCTGGAGCCTGCAAATAAAACAGAGCCGTTTTTCTGTAGAACCGCTGGCTTGCGGTATGTATCTGAACACGGTATTCGGCGATGAATTCTGGGTCAATGAACCGGAACGCTACCCTAAAGGATATTATGGTTTCTCCTCTAAGGTACGCATCCATGCATTCTTAGGACAGCGCATCACTTACGACATCGACCCGCAACGACGGTTCACGGCCAAAGAAATCACTTTCTTCTATGAAATAAGTACATGTGACCTATATGTAGTCAGCGCCTTCACCAACAAGTATCTGAAACCCAAGGATTATCTGAGCTTGTCGTTTGGTATCAAACTGCAACTGCTATAAGTTCTTTTTTCAGTACCGCCATGAACTCTTACTGAAGTTGCTGCCAACTAATTTCTGTTTTACTTAAATCTATTCGTCCCACAATCGTTATATTATCGTCCGACAGTTGTTGAATTATCGTCCGACAGCTGTCGGACGATAATTCAACAACTGTCGGACGATTAATTCTTAGTAAGCAAAAATATAAAATAAAGCGGCATAAGGATTTGCTAAATGAGAAGGAGAATCTTAATACTTTGAAAACTGAGAGATTTACCGAATATAATGCAGATAAATCATTAACTTTGCCTGCAGAAAACAGAAATAGTTTATGGCAAAAAAAAACGGAAACATCCTGATTGTCGATGATAACCGAGGCGTACTTACCGCCTTGCAGCTTTTGTTAAAGCCATATTTTGAAGGGATAATCACACTTCCCTCTCCCGTAACCCTGCCCAGCGTATTGCGAGAAAGGTCATGGCAAGTGGTTCTTCTTGACATGAACTTCACCTCGGGCATCAATACCGGCAACGAGGGACTATACTGGCTCCATGAAATAAAGAAGCAATGTCCCACCCTGCCCGTAGTGCTGTTTACCGCCTATGCCGACATTGACCTTGCCGTACGGGGAATCAAGGAAGGAGCCACAGACTTCGTCGTAAAACCCTGGAACAACCAGAAACTGGTGGAAACCTTACTGAATGCCGTATCAGCTTCTGAAACAAAATCTCCGGCCAACGGCCCAAATGCCGGACGTACGGCAGAAAGCAGCCACCTGTTTGCAGATACCCGCAACATGTATTGGGGAAACAGCCCCGCCATGCAGCAGCTCCGCCTTTTGGTGGAAAAAGTGGCCTCTACCGATGCCAATATCCTTATTACGGGCGAGAACGGTACCGGTAAAGAGATGCTGGCACGCGAAATTCACTCCCTTTCACCGCGCAACCGGCAGGAGATGGTAAGTGTGGATATGGGTGCAGTCACCGAAAGCCTTTTCGAGAGCGAACTGTTCGGCCACATGAAAGGCTCTTTCACCGATGCCCATGCCGACCGTGCCGGCAAGTTCGAAGCAGCCAGCCGCAGCACCCTCTTTCTCGATGAAATAGGCAATCTCCCCTACCATCTGCAAGCCAAACTGCTGACCGCCATCCAACGACGCAGCATTGTCCGTGTAGGCAGCAACACTCCCATTCCCGTAGACATACGGCTGATTTGCGCTACAAACCGCAATCTGCCCGAGATGGTGGCAAAAGGCGAATTCCGCGAGGACCTGCTATACCGCATCAACACGATACATCTTGAGATACCCTCGTTGCGCGAGCGGCCCGAAGACATCATCCCCCTTGCAGAACTTTTCATCGCCCGCTTCTGCAAGCAATATGACAAGCCCCCCGTCCGCCTGACGGACGGCGCTTGCGAGAAACTTACGCTCCACCCCTGGTACGGCAATATCCGCGAACTGGAACATGCCATCGAAAAAGCCATTATCATCTGTGACAACGAAACCCTTCCTGCAGAACTGTTCCAGCTGGCACGGCGAACCGGCACTCCCGAAGCAACCGCATCCACGCTCGAAGAAATGGAAATGCAGATGATACGGAAGACGCTCGACAAATGCAGCGGAAATCTCTCTGCCGTCGCCGCACAGCTGGGTATCACCCGCCAGACGTTGTACAACAAAATGAAGAAGTATGGCCTTTAATTATTCATTCCGCGTTGCCGTCAGTCTGGCAGTAGCGCTCCTTGCAGGGGTGATGTGGACTGTGGACGTATTTTGGGGCGTGTTCTGCACTGCGCTGCTTTCCATAGCCCTGTACTGGCAGCAGAAGCTATACCGCCATCATGTGCGAAAGGTGCTTTTCATGCTCGACGCCATCGAAAACAACGACAATGCCATCCACTTCTCCGAAACGGAAAACACTGCCGACGCACGCCTCGTGAACCGTGCATTGAACCGGGTTGCCCATATACTTTATAATGTGAAAAGTGAAACAGCCCAGCAAGAAAAGTACTACGAACTCATCCTGGACTGCGTGAATACCGGCATCCTCGTGCTGAACGACAATGGTGCCGTATATCAGAAAAACAGCGAAGCCCTCCGTTTGCTGGGCCTCAATGTCTTTACCCACGTCAGCCAGCTGAACCGCGTAGACCCGCGTCTTTCGTCCCTTCTTGCCAATTGCCGCCCGGGAGACAAACTGCAAATGCCTTTCAACAACGAACGAGGCACTGTAAACATGTCTGTCCGCGTCAGCGACATCACAGTCCGTAAAGAGCATCTGCGCATCCTCGCCCTGAACGACATCAACAACGAGCTGGATGAAAAGGAAATAGATTCCTGGATTAGGCTTACCCGCGTACTGACGCACGAAATAATGAATGCCGTCACTCCCATAACCTCCCTGAGCGATACACTGCTGGGACTGACCGAAGCGCAAGTTTCCAAAGAAGAAATCAGAAACGGCCTGCAGACTATCAGCAGTACAGGCAAAGGCCTGCTCTCTTTTGTGGAATCATACCGGAAATTCACCCGTATTCCCACCCCCGAACCATCCTTGTTCTACGTAAAAAGCTTTATCGAGCGGATGGTCGAACTCGCCCGTCACCAGTACCCCGATGTCCGGGTCACCTTTCATACGGACATCGCGCCAAGCGACCTTATTCTATATGCCGATGAAAACCTGGTATCACAAGTGGTCATCAACCTACTGAAAAATGCCATACAAGCCATCGAATCGGATAAAAATACAGATAAAGAAGGACATATCAACATACGTGCCTACTGCAACGAAGCGGAAGCCATACTGATAGAAATTTCCAACAACGGACCTGCCATTCCCAATGACATTGCCGAACACATATTTATCCCCTTCTTTACGACCAAAGAGGGCGGAAGCGGTATTGGATTGAGTATTTCCCGGCAAATAATGAGGCTTTCCGGCGGAAATTTATCCTTATTGCCTGGTAAAGAAACCACCTTTATTTTAAAATTCAATTGAACTATTTTAGATTTGTATTTGTTAAACACATTGCATATCTTTGTACTATTAGACATAAGAAACATCACATTTCAAACTATATAGCATAGAATTTATGATATTTACAGCAGGAAACATACTACTTATAGGTTCCATATTACTTTTCGTCAGCATCATTGTCGGCAAGACCGGCTACCGTTTCGGAGTACCTGCGTTATTGCTTTTCCTTGTCGTCGGTATGCTGTTCGGCAGTGACGGATTGGGATTGCAGTTCCACAACGCCAAGGAAGCACAGTTCATCGGCATGGTTGCACTCAGCATCATTCTGTTCTCCGGTGGCATGGACACCAAGTTTACGGAGATAAAGCCCATATTGACTCCCGGCATTGTTTTGTCAACTGCAGGAGTGCTGCTCACGGCCCTCTTTACCGGATTATTTATCTGGTGGCTGTCCGGCATGAGCTGGACCAACATCCACCTGCCGTTGATAACCTCCCTTTTGCTTGCATCCACCATGTCATCTACCGACTCAGCCTCTGTATTCGCCATTCTGCGTTCACAAAAAATGAACCTGAAGCATAATCTGCGCCCCATGCTGGAACTGGAAAGCGGTAGTAACGACCCGATGGCATATATGCTGACAATCGTGCTGATTCAATTCATCCAGTCCTCCGGAATGGGAGTTCCCCAGATATTGGGCTCTTTTGCCATACAGTTCATTGTCGGTGCCGCAACCGGTTATTTCCTCGGAAAGCTGGCCATCCTTATGCTGAACCGGCTGAATATAGACAACCAGGCACTCTATCCTATCCTGTTGCTGTCCTTTGTATTCTTCACCTTCTCCATCACCGACCTGCTGAAAGGCAACGGTTACCTGGCCGTGTATATCGCCGGAATGATGGTAGGCAATAACAAAATCATGCACCGGAAAGAGATTTATACTTTTATGGACGGACTGACCTGGCTTTTCCAAATCATCATGTTCCTCTGCCTCGGTCTGCTTGTCAACCCCCATGAGATGCTGGAAGTTGCAGTCGTGGCATTGCTCATCGGCGTATTCATGATTGTCGTGGGACGTCCTCTCAGCGTTTTTCTTTGCCTGCTGCCTTTTGGCAAGAGAATCACCCTCAAGTCACGGCTATTCGTATCGTGGGTAGGATTACGTGGCGCAGTACCCATTATCTTTGCCACCTATCCCGTGGTGGCTGACGTGCCCGGCGCCCATGTCATCTTCAACATCGTATTTTTCATAACCATCGTCTCACTGGTCATCCAGGGTACCACAGTCTCCTGGGTAGCCCGGCTGCTTGGCCTCTCCACCCCGCTGGAAAAGACCGGAAATGATTTCGGAGTTGAACTGCCCGAAGAGATTGACTCCAACCTGCACGACATGACCATTACACAAGAAATGCTGGAGCAGGCAGACACCCTGAAAGACATGAACCTGCCCAAAGGCACACTGGTGATGATTGTAAAACGTGGCGATGAGTACCTCATTCCGAACGGAACATTAAAACTTCATGCCGGTGACAAGCTGCTTCTTATTTCGGAAAATAGCAAGGAATAAGAATTACAGATAAGTTTCTATCCGTTTCAGGGCAAGAAAAAAGTGGAAACTATTTGCTTTGCATCACTATAAGACCTATCTTTGCGCAGTTTTAACTAAAGTGTGCAACAGCTGAATGGAACAAGAACAAGGGTTCATCGATTATATAGAACAAAGCATTATTAAAAACTGGGATCGCAACGCCCTGACAGACTACAAAGGAATTACACTGCAATACAAAGATGTAGCACGGAAAATAGCCAAATTCCATATCGTATTGGAAAGCGCCGGCATCAGGCCCGGTGACAAGATTGCCGTTTGCGGACGTAACAGTGCACATTGGGCAGTCGCTTTTCTGGCGACGGTTACCTATGGAGCTGTCATTGTTCCCATTCTGCATGAGTTCAAGGCCGACAATATCCACAACATCGTCAACCATTCCGAAGCCAAGCTGCTGTTTGTCGGCGACCGGGCATGGGAAAACCTCAATGAAGAGGCAATGCCCCTGCTGATGGGTATCGTACTGCTGACGGACTTCACTCCGGTAGTTTGCCGCAACGAGCAGCTGATGGAGGCTTTCGAACATCGCAACGTCCTCTATGGCACACGTTTCCCCAAGAATTTCCGTCCCGAGCATATCAGCTACCGCAAGGAGGAATCACCCGAAGAACTGGCTGTCATAAACTATACTTCGGGCACCACGGGATATTCCAAAGGGGTCATGCTCCCCTATCGCAGCCTTTGGTCCAATGTTGCATATTGCCATGAGATGCTTCCCGTACGTCCGGGCGACCATATTGTATCCATGCTGCCTCTGGGACATGTATTTGGTATGGTGTACGATTTTCTATACGGTTTTTCCGCAGGCGCCCATCTGTATTTCCTTACCCGTATGCCGTCTCCCAAGATTATTGCACAGTCATTCTCCGAAATCAGGCCACGGGTCATTTCGTGTGTACCGCTCATCGTAGAAAAGATTATCAAGAAGGATATCCTGCCCCGGATAGACAATAAAATAGGCAAGCTGCTATTGCGGATGCCCATTGTCAACGATAAAATCAAGGCTGACATGCGCAAAAAGGCAATGGAAGTATTCGGCAGTAATTTCGATGAAATAATCATCGGAGGAGCACCGTTCAATGCCGAAGTGGAACGCTTCCTGAAGCAGATAGGCTTCCCCTATACCATTGCATACGGAATGACGGAATGCGGCCCCATCATTTGTTCCAGCCGCTGGGAAACATTGAAACTGGCCTCTTGTGGCAAGGCAACCACCCGCATGGAAGTAAAGATAGACTCTCCCGACCCTCAGAACGTGGCAGGAGAAATAATCTGTAAAGGTGCCAATCTGATGCTGGGCTATTACAAAAATGCCGAAGCGACTTCCCAAATCATCGATGTAAACGGCTGGCTGCACACCGGCGACCTTGCAACGATGGATACCGAAGGATATGTCACTGTCCGTGGACGCAGCAAGAACATGTTGCTCACAGCCAGTGGCCAGAACATCTATCCCGAAGAGATTGAAAGCAAACTGAACAACATGCCCTATGTGTCCGAATCACTGATCGTATTGCAGAACGACAAGCTCGTGGCTCTTATCTATCCGGATTTTGACGATGCATTCGCCCATGGTATGGAACAATCGGACATCGAAAAGGTTATGGAGGACAATCGGAATGAATTGAATCTGCAATTACCGGCCTACTGCCAGATAACAAAAGTCAAGATACACTTCGAGGAGTTCGAGAAAACGGCAAAGAAGAGCATTAAAAGATTTATGTATCAGGAAGTAAAAGGGTAAGGGGAATGTGTCAAAACCTTCTTTAACGCTTTATTTTAGGCGCGGATGACGCAGATTTCACGGATTTAGTTTATTGAATCCGCATTATTCCGCGTAATCCGCGCCTAATATTATAACATTATAAAAGTCTTCATGTGCTTTTGACACATTCGCATCCTTTTTGTTAACAAAAATAGAAGCAAAGGAATAAACGGCTAATAAGTGTTATAAAACATACTTTTTTAGTTGGATAATTTGCAGATTTATCAAAAGTCCGTATCTTTGCAATGTGTTTTTCATAGTATTAGATTTAAGGTTAACAAAGGTTGGAGTACAGCGGTACTCCTTTTTTTATGCCCGTAAATCAGATATTCCCGGAAAGCCTCTTCAGTCCCTTCAATACAGATTTATCTTTCACCTCCATGATGCTGATGGCATAGCCACCACCGGAAGCAGCTTTCAGTTTCAAGACCGTTTTGGGAGAAACGATACCTTCACGGATAACATAAGCTTGCGGATTTGTTTTATAATCGGCATCTTTTGCATCGGCATAGACGGTTGCAATATACTGCTTGTCTGCATCCAGGAAGTCCAGTTTCAGAGTTGAAGCATGTCCGTGCTCACTGCTGGTACAACCGATAAACCAGTCATTCGTACCTTTTGCCTTACGGGCAACAGTGATGTAACGTCCCGGCTCAGCTTCCAGATAGCGGCTGTCGTCCCAATCCACAGCCACATCTTTGATGAACTGGAAAGCATCCATGAAACGCTCATAATTCTCAGGAAGGTCGGCAGCCATTTGTAGAGGGCTGTACATAGTGACATAAAGTGCCAGCTGACGCGTCAAGGTAGTATTGGCATGCGTATGGCTGTTCGGATTCAACTTATTGATGTCCATTTCAAAGATACCGGGCGTATAGTCCATCGGACCACCCTGCAAACGGGTAAACGGAAGTACCGTTGTGTGGAAGGGCTTGTTACCAGCAAAAGCCTCGTACTCCGTGCCTCGGGCAGATTCATTGCCTATCAGATTGGGATAGGTACGGCATAAACCAGTCGGACGTACCGCTTCATGGGCATTGACCATTATCTTGTGTTTGGCAGCTTCGGTCACGGCGTATAGGTAATGGTTGTTCATCCATTGTCCATAGTGATGCTCGCCACGGGGAATCATATTGCCTACGTAGCCACTCTTTACCGAATTATATCCATATTTATTCATCAGACGGTAGGCAGCTTCCATGTGCCGCTCATAGTTACGGACGGAAGCCGATGTTTCATGGTGCATCATCAGACGGACACCCTTGGAATGAGCATATTCATTCAGATACTTGATGTCAAAATCGGGATAAGGAGTCACGAAATCGAAAACATAATCCTTGGAATTACCGAACCAGTCTTCCCAACCCGTATTCCAACCCTCCACCAATACCTGGTCAAAACCGTGTTCGGCAGCAAAGTCTATGTACTTCTTCACATTAGCCGTGTTGGCCGGATGAATGCCGTTCGGTTTCACCTTGGAATAGTCCGTATCATCCAGTTTCACAGAAGGGAGGTCAAAAGTATATGCCCAGGGCTTTCCCCCTGCAATCATTTCCCACCATACGCCGACATATTTCACCGGCTTAATCCAGGAGGTATCATCATACTTACAAGGCTCATTCAGATTGAGAATCAAATTGGAGGCCAGTATCTCGCGGGCATCATCACTGACTATGACCGTACGCCAGGGAGTATGGCAGGGAGACTGCATATACCCTTTATTTCCTTGAGCATCCGGAGTCAGCCAGGATTCAAAAACGAGGTTCTTGTCATCCAGGTTGAGATGCATGCAAGAGTAGTCCACCAAGGCTGCCTCGTGCAGGTTAAGGTACACTCCATCAGCTGTTTTAAGCTGTATGGAAGTCTGGACACCTGTCGGCGAAAAGACAGTTTGTGACGCATTGTCACTCACAGCTCCCTGCAGCAGTCCACGGATTTCAGAGAGTTTGGACTCCGTATAATCATATTCCTGGGTATCATAATCTCCCGGAATCCACCAGGCAGTATGGTCGCCGGTCATGGCAAATCGGGAATGCTCTTCCTTTATCACAAAATAAACCAGATTCTTCTGTTGCGGAAACTCATAACGGAATCCCACGCCGTCATCATATACCCGAAAACGGATATTCATAAAACGAGTGGTAGACGGTTGTTCAAGTTCTACCAGCAATTCGTTGTAGTGGTTGCGGATATCTTTTGTCTCCCCCCACACCGGTTGCCAGGTTTCATCGAAAGTGGAAGTAGAAGTCCTTACTACTTTGAAACCATCCATCAGGCTGGTAGCTCCTTTCAGTTCCAATCCCAACGTACTGGGATTGATGACAGGAGCCCCTTTATAATCCACCTGATAGGCTGGTCTCCCGTCTTTTGTCAGTTCAAAATCCAGCTTCACCATGCCCGAAGGGGATGAAATGCCTTCAGCATTCCCCGCCAGGGCAGAAAAAAGCAAAGCCGCGCTAAGTACAAATTTCTTCATAATAATGATATGTTTTTTGTGTTAATAGATAAACTCAATGATATGTTCCTTTCCATCATCCGGCAACCTCAGCAGGCAAGTCCCCAGCTTCTTGTCAGGACACCAGGTAGTTATCGTAAACTCTGTCTCCCGATTTTCTTCCAGCTTTCCGACATTCGTTTTCTTGATTTTCTGACCGTCCAGCAAAGCTGTTCTCGGCATCTGTTCCGTATAGATGCAGAACATCAGGTTTCGTTGGCCGGGTAAGCTATATTTCTCACCAGTCCGTGTACCTACTTTCAGCGTATAGCCTTTGTCGGTAGTCTGGCAAGTAATAGGAGTGCGCATGAACTCTCCACGCAAATATCCTAAATCAGTTCCTGCATCTTCATAAAGCGAGAAGGTAGTTTCACTGCCCGCTGCAGCAGGAAATATCTCAAACGTAACCGGATAGACCGGTTTCTCATCCGTATAGTTCATGACCGGCATTTGAGGTATGATACTTCCCTGCTTTACAAACATAGGAATAGTATTGAGGGGAGCATCCACCGTCATCCATTGCTCACCGCTATATGCTGTGTGTTTGTTGTTGTAGTCAATCCAAGTTCCTTCAGGAAGATACACATTCTTGTTTCGCGCTCCTTTCTTTACCACCGGAGCAACCAGCAGTTCGCTGCCAAACATGAACTGGGCATCCGTAGAGAACGTTTCCATATCTGCCGGATATTCCAGAAACATCGGTCGCATGAGAGGCAACCCCGTTTCGTGTGCTTCGCGGGCATACGTATAGATATAAGGCAAAAGGCGATACTTCAATTCGATGGCCGCCTTGGCATTCTTCTCGGCCTCTTCGCCGAACAGCCACGGCTCCACAGCCACGTTGCCCTCATGATGAATGCGGCTCAGGGGATTGAAAGCGCCCATCTGTATCCACCGCGTATAAAGTTCAGCCATCGCAGGATAATCCTCTATATCTCCGCAATAACCGGTAATGTCACAAGTAGTAAAAGGAATAATTCCCAAACCGGCAGACAACAGTACCGGAATCTGATTGGCCATCTGTCCCCAACCCTGCGTCACGTCATCACCGTTTCCACAGTCACCGGTCCAGCCGAAGGTATAGCGTTGCAAGCCCGCAAAAGCGGCACGTGTCATCTGAAATACGCGACGGTTAGGATTCCGTTTTTCAAACTGCTCCTTCACCACCTTATCCCACGTAAGACCATAAACATTGTGAATCTCATCATGCATGCCCAAATGGTGTTTCATCACCAGGCGTTCCGTCTGCTCCTCATTGCTCCAGGCAGGTTCACCCATATCAGTCCAGAAACCGGCAATGCCATCATCAATGGGCTTCTGCTGATAAGCTCCCCACCAGTCTGCCACAGCAGGAAGGGTGAAGTCCACTACGCCACAATTACCACCCCAGGGCCAGGGCATGTCATAACTCCTGCCGTTGGTGGAGTCCTTTACCAGATACCCTAACCTATCAGCTTCCTCCCATTGCCGCTTATTGGCTTGTGAAATGACCGGATCTTGCGAAACCACCACCTTGAAGCCCATATCCTTGAGGTCTGCAAGCATCTTTTTCGGATTCTCGTAGTTCCCTTTCCGCCACTCAAAATCCTGCAAATACTGTGTCCAGCCTATGTCCTGGTAAATAACATCACAAGGAATTCCGCGCTTACGATAGCCTTCAGCTATTTCATAAGACAATTTCTCGCTCGTCAGCAGTCCCCGGCATTGTGCAAAGCCCAATGCCCATTTAGGAGGCATTATGGGTTTTCCCGTCAGGTCGACATATTGTTTCATGATTTCCTTATAATCCTTCCCGAAGATGAAATAATAAATCATCTCTCCCCCAGGAGCCTCGAAACTGTAGTAATCGCGGCTTTCCGTACCAAACTTAAATTCGGTCTTATACGTATTGTCCAGGAAAATACCATAACGATAACTGCTCATAAAGAACGGAATACTCTTGTAGAGCGGGTCCTCAACGGTACTATAACAAGGCTTGTCACTGTTCCACATCTTGTAGGCTTCGCCGCGACGGTCCAGCTTGCCGGTCTTTTCTCCCAAGCCGAAGAAGTGTTCGTCACGACGGAGGGTCTTGTATTCCAATTTGCGCTGCCCGTTACTGATATGCCCCTTATCGGCATAATCACTGAACAGCAGTTTCTGATACTTGTCGAATATCTGTAAGTTAAACGGAGACTTGTTTACCCGGATACGGAGTTTAGGGGTAAAAATCTCGTAGCAGGCATTCTGTTCGTCCACATGGACGGTACCGACATCCTCCAGGTCCTCATTGACGACGGCAAAGGAAGGATTACTCCGCTGGAAACTACCGTCGGGAGAAAACCATATACGTACCGTAGACTGGCTACACAGACGTAATTGTATGGCAGAACTGTCATTTAAATAGAAGGTCACACTGCGGTCGTCACTGGTATAAGAAGTGCAGTCTCCGGTGCGGTTCTGTGCATTCGCATATACTGAAAATGCACAGACGGCAAAAAATAAAAATATATATTTCTTCATTACTATAATCTGTTTGTTCCTTTATTGGATATTCTTATTCCATCACAAGCATGCTCCAGTACTTCAGCAAGGGCAAGGTAAAGGTAACCGTGCCGTCCTTCTGTTCGAATGACAGTTCCTGCGAAGCACCGGCATGGAAATCGGGCGATGCAACCCATATCTTGTTCACTTTACCGGAAACATTCATCTTCAACGGCACGTCGGACACCAGACGCGGTTCGGGCATTGTTCCGTTCAAATCCCTCCAGCTTAAGTTATCCGCATTGAGGAAGTTGAGCAGATGAATGACTTGCCTGCCATTTACATTCTTGGCATATACAGTGATGGCAGACTTCTGCGGCGGCCATGCATTCAGAGAAAGATTCCGCGCAGCATCCGTACAGTTCAGAGAAACGGAAATCTCCGCCTCCGTATCTTTATCACGAAGCAGGTTCTGATAAGCCGTCATAAAGTCATAATAACGAATCATGGCTGTTTTCAGTACATCGTTCATCTGCAAAGCCGTGCTTGGAAAGTACTCGCGGCATAGCATGTGGTCACCCAATTCCAAATGAGAGCCTCCCAAAGCAAATATCACAGCATCCGTCAGCAGCACACCCGGTGTATTGAACTCACCGGTACTGCTACCTGCCTTGTCATAGTTCATATATGCGGCAAACACCGTTTTCAAGGCATGGTTGCCATACTGGTCGTTCGCTTTGATAATGGTGTGCAGATCCTTGAAGCCTGCCTCATCGCCCCATACTTCATTATAAAGGAAATCCACTTTACCCGTACCAGCTATCTGGGAAGCTCCATAGCTGGAGACGGCATTCATCACCAAACGCTTGTCCGGATGCTTCTGTTTCATGGCTTCGATGAACGAGGCATATCCCTTAGGCAGATTTACCTTATTGCCATCATAGTCATAGCGGTCACCCCGGTTTCCCAGTTGGTCTATCTGATAACCGTCAAAGTCCAGATTGGCATAAATATCATCGTTTCTTTGGGCAATATATGCCTGCCATTCCGTATTGGCGGGATTGAGTAGGAAGATATTACTTTTCCAACTGGAGGGCAAGTCATGCGAATCCTTATCCATGCGTCCCGTGTTCTTGAATATGTACCATTCTTCCTTTACTCCGTCGGAAACGGCATCGTCCAAAGCTCCGAAACATAGATTGTAGAACATGGACTTCATGCCCAGGCTGTGTTGTGTAGAGATATACTTCTTCACTACCTCGGTATAGACCTCCCGGTTGGCAATGTCCTTATAGACCTCGTCCAGATGCTCACGCGTACCGCCCAACGGCCAATGATGCTTGTTGTGCCAATCCTGAAACTGTACCCCGTTAATGTGGCAACGGTTCAGGAAAGCCATCTCCTTCTCTATCACTCCATCCATCTTTTTCGAAGCATCAAAAGTGGCAACGAAACCATAACGTGGAAAACGTGTCCAGTCACTGGATACATCTACGGCAATAGTACCAAGAATAACCTCTGTTCCATTCTCTTTTGTACGGTATACATCCACCAGATAACCGGTATAATCGGTTGCCGGAGCAGTCCAAGTCCAAGTAGTACCGACAGCAGCCTGCTCCGATACAACCTTGTCCATTGTCCGGTAGCGGATTTTAGCTCCGGCAGGAAGGGCGTCAGCTGTAAAAGAAACACTCTCGCCCGGCCGGTAACATGCCTTGTCGGTAGTGAGATTGACCGTCAAGTCCGAGGTGACTGGGGTTACTTCCGTAACCCCTCCACTCTCTCCGCCTCCACCGGTACCGCTACCGGTATCATCACTCTCCTTGCTGCATGCAACCAGCAGCAAGGCTACCATTGTTGTATAAACTATCTTCTTCATCTATTGTAGATACCTATTGTTTCACGATTGAAATTGTCTCTTCCAGCTGATTCAAAGTAATCAGATAGGAACCTGCTGTCGTAATCTTCCACTTCTGGTCGATGCCGCCTACCATCACGTCCAGATATTGCGCTTTGAACGCTTCGTCTGATTTATCAAGGAAAAGCATCGGTTCTGTTTCTCCTGCAGGCTGTTTGTCTGCTACAGCCGGCATGAACCAGGCTCCATTCCAATCTTCCTGCTTATCACAAGTAAATTTCAACTCACCGGCATTCAGCGTACCTTTCCAAGTAAACACATACGGATTATCCGTTGTCTGCATCGGCGTAGCATCACCAATCGTCCAACCGGCCGGAGTAGCATCACCTACCATATAAATCATCTCATACGGAGTAAATTCGCTCATCATCATGCGTTCCTTACCACTACGGATATCCATGCAAATCTTGTAGGCCTTGCCGCATTCCCCGTCTTTCAGCACCCATTTATTGTCCGGGTCGAACCCTTTCACAAACACCACTTCTGTATCGGTATAAGCAGCATCGGCATTCTTGGCCTTATACATGTTCTCCCAACTTCCATCGGAGGTTCCGAACTTGAATTCCCCTCCTTTGCCCACTTCAAAGAACTTGCCGAAGCGGAACAAGTATGGATCGAGCACATCTTGTTTCATCTTCACGAATCCCCAATCCGTAGCGTTACCCACAAAATAAAGCTGGTCGTAGGCAGGTGCCAACGTCTCTGTCTGGGTCAATGTAAGAACACCGGTAAACAGATTGGCTTCGACGATGTAATTATGGTCTTCTTCGACAACAAAAGGTTCATCCGGCTGGTCATCACTGCTACGAAGAACCAGCAATCCATCTGTTCCTTTGTTGTAAGAGGGCAGGAATGAGCCTAAGGTCGTGATGAACTTAAATTCACCGGCCACAAGCCGGCCCGTCCATGTAAAGATACCATTGTCCTTGCGGGTCATCTCTGTCGCATCATCGGCACTCCAGCCGCCCGGAGTGGCACTACCTATCAGATAAAGGGTGGATGTGAGCGGTTTATAGGCTGTAACACTGAAAGCAGTGGTAGACACCTGTTTTTCGTCCCGTTCCGTTACAGTAGCTGTCAAGCGCGCTTCCAACGAAATGTTCTCCCCGGCAGTTGCCCCAAAATGGTTGCGCAGGATGTCATTCAATTCCTCCACGCTCTTTTTCCATGAGTATTCTTGTACGGCATTCTCCACAGCTACATAAGAATCTGCAAAATCACTGCCGGTCTTGGCCAATTCCAGCGTATAAGAAATTTTATTACCCGTCCCATAATTGGTTCCCGTAGTCCAGGAAAGCTCCAGGGCATCATCGGCATGTGCCTGCTCATTCAAAACAACTTCCGTCTTGCTGGCCGTCAGTACAAGTTCATTCTGTCCTTTATCCAATTCCATGTAATCATCATCTACACAAGCAGATAAGGCTGCACAGCCCAGTAAGGCAAATACAAGGTGTGAAATATATTTCTTCATATTCTTCTGATTAAATTAATTAATAACCCGGGTTCTGCACCATTAAGGTATTAGCATCCATCTCCGTCTGCGGAATAGGGAACAGCAAGCGGTTCTTGTTCACGTTGCTCTTTCCAATGGAATGCAGGAATTTAATGGCATACTCTCCATTGTTGACACGAATCATGTCGAACCAGCGATGCCCTTCGAAAGCTAGTTCCATGCGGCGCTCATGGATAATCTTTTCACGCATGGTTTCCTGTGACAAGCCCGAAACCTCCGGCAGTCCGGCACGCTTACGTACAATATTCAAAGGCACGGCAGCCTGGTCAGGGCGTCCCATTTCATTCAAAGCTTCGGCCTTCTTCAGCAGGACGTCCGCATAACGATAAATCACGAAGTTGGCAGGATTGGTATTGTATTCCGGAGAAACCGTTTTCGACACCAGAAACTTGCGTACATTGTATCCCGTATTGGAATAAGAGCTTTTGTAAGCCTTACCGTCAAAATCCGGACATCCGGCATAAAGCACGGTCAAATCCTTACGTTTGTCACCGCTCTCATATTGACCCACAAATTCTTCTGTAGGCTGGTTCCAGCCATAACTGCCGGCAACAAAGTCCGAATTACGGGGACCCATGAAAGTAGAAAGCCAGGAAGACTGCGGATTGTTTCCCCAAAAATCATATTCCGTATTGCCCGAATACTGGACCTCGAACAAAGATTCCGGCCCGTTATTGACCAATGCATCGAAATTGTCCTCATACTTGCAGGAAGAAAGGTCATACCCCAAATTTGTTATCTCATCACACAAATCAGACACCTCCTGATAATATTCCGTATGATTAGGAGCCAGCGTCAGATAAATATCTGCCAACATGGCTAAAGCTGCATCTTTGCAGGCACGTCCCACGTTCTCGTCGTCGTAAGAAGACTTGGCAGGAAGCAGGTCAACCGCATTCTTACAATCGGAAATTATCTGGGCATAAGTCTCTTCGACTGTAGCGCGTGCAATGTCTGTCGGTTCTCCCGGATTATAAGGAGCCAAACGCAGTGGAACACCACCGTACAGACGTACCAATACATAGTAATAATGTGCACGGAGAAAATAAGCCTCTCCCAGACAGCGGTTCTTGATTCTCTCTGACACGGCTTCAGCCTCCAGAAGACTATTCAACACAATGTTGCATTGTCCTATCCCCACCCAGGGAGAACGCCACATGTACAATGCCATGCCATTGTCGCTCTGCGTTATGAAGTTAGAAGCTTGTATCGTTTCAAGGCCGTCGGTACCGCCACCGGCACCCACCAAACTGTTACCCGCCACAATATCCAGTGTCCAGATACGCTGGTTGTACATATTGGAAGACTGAAGGGTGCGATAGCAGGCATTGGTCAGAGCAATGGCCACATCATCGGTCACCGTCGTTTCCGGGTCAACCGTATTTTTAGGAGACTTGTCCAGAAAGTCGTTGCAGGAAGCCAGCAGCAATACTGCCAGCATATATAGTAAATTTGTTATCTTTTTCATATCCGAGTCAATCATTAAAAGTTAAAGTTTAATCCTAAGCTGAACGTACGGGAAATGGGGTAACGGTTCTGGTCTATTCCGTTAATACCCACTTCAGGGTCGAAACCGGAATATCCGGTGATGGTAGCCACATTCTCACAAGATAGGGAAAGGCGTGCATTCTCAATCTGGGCTTTCTGTAACCACTGCTTCGGGAAAGTGTATGAGAGTGTGATATTCTTCAAACGCAGATAAGAACCATTCTCCACAAAGCGGTCTGACACGCGTGTATTCTGATTGGGGTCGCCGAACACGGCACGCGGCATCGAATTGCTGGTCCCCTCTCCTTGCCAACGCTTCAGTACGTCGGTAGTCTGGTTATAGGCAGCTGCCATACCGGTATTGTCGATATTGTTGGCATTGTATATCTTATTTCCGGCTATACCTTGTAAGAAAACAGAAAGTTCGAAACCCTTATAGGAAAGGCTATTGTTCATGGAGAACAGCCAACTTGGGTTCGGGTTACCGATGACGGTACGGTCACTATCATTGATGACACCATCGTTGTTCAAATCCCTGAAACGGATATCACCCGGCTCAGCTCCCGGCTGCACGGCATGTGTATTCACTTCAGACTGGTTCTGGAAGATTCCGTCCGTAACATAGCCGTAGAAGACATTAATGGGATAGTCCTTTGCCAGCATCGTTACATAGGAGTTATTGATTTGGTTAATGTAATAAGGAACGTCGCTGTTCAAATCCTTAATTTTATTCTTATTGTAAGTGGCGGTCAGGTTCGTTTCCCATCCCAGTTCACCGGTAAGATTGATGGTATGCAGACTCATTTCAATACCTTGATTACGTACTTTTCCGGCATTGGTATACGTGGTTGTAGTATCTTCAAATCCCGATGTGATGGGGATAGACGCCTTTACCAGCATGTCTCTCGTCTCCTTCAGATAAGCATCGAACGAGAACATAACGCGTGAATTGAACAGTGAGGCATCAAAACCGATGTTGGTTTGTGCCACCTCTTCCCAATGGATATACGGGTTGGCGAGAGTAGAAGAAACCAGCGCTGTCTGATTGCCGCTCGAAATGCCGAAAGGATATACACTAGTATTGTAGGATGCCAGATAGCTGTAGTTTCCAACACTTGCCTGGCTACCGGTCACACCGTATCCCGCACGCACTTTCAGGTCATTGATATAGTCGTTTTTTGGAAACCACTTTTCCTGAGAGGCACGCCATGCCACAGATACGGAAGGGAAAGTACCCCAGCGATGTTTCTTACCGAAACGGCTGGAACCGTCACGACGAATGGTTGCAGTCAGCAAATAGCGGTCTTCGTAAGAGTAGTTGACACGTGCCATGTAAGAGAGCAATGCCCACTCTGTCTCGTTTCCACCGATGGCATACATTTCCTCGCCATTATCCATTTCGTGCACATTGTCGAACATAAACACATTCTTCTGCGCATTCAGGTAGTCGTTGGTGTTCCATTGGGCAGACATACCGGCCATCAATCCCACACGATGTTTTTCTGCAAAAGTATGGTCGAATAGGAAATAGTTGTCCCACAAATAAGTGAACGACTTGTTATCGCTCTTATAACGTGAAGTCTCCTCTGTGGGAGTGGGTTTCCAGTTATACTTGGGGGTAAAGTTGTCTATGAACCAGAATTTGGCATCGTAGCCGAAAGTACTTTTAAACTTAAGCCATTTGGTAAAAGTAAGTTCTGCCGTCAAGTTGGCCAGGAAGTTATATCCATCAGTCTGACTCTTGTTCAGTTCCGTCGGTCCAATGGGGTTGCGCGTGCTGCCATACCATTCCGAGTTACCATCAGGGCCACTCCAACTGCCATCTTCATTCTTCACCGGATAAATGGGGAGCGCTTTCAGCGCATCACCTATATTATAGCTGCCCGACTTCTTCGTATCGGCACTGAACGTAATGTTATTGGAGAACTTCAACCATTTCAAGACTTGCGCATCACTGTTGGACTGGAATGTGAAGCGACGGTAATTCACACTCTTCACGATACCGGACTGATCCAGAAAACCACCGGACACATAATAATGGGATTTCTCGTTACCGCCGGAATAACTTACCGTATAGTTCTGCATCACACCCGTACGGAGCAATTCATCCATCCAGTCGGTACCTGCACCCAATTCAGAAGGATTGGCCCATTCCGGATTAGGATTGCGTCCACTGTTCACCATCATGTCATTACTCAACTCGGCATACTGCGCCGCGTTCAATAAAGAAGGTACGTTCGTAGCATTCTGGAAAGAGTAATTGGCAGATACAGCAAGTTTTCCTTTTCCTTCCGTACCGCGTTTGGTGGTAATCATCACAACTCCATTAGCTCCCCGGGAACCGTAGATGGCTGTGGCCGAAGCATCCTTCAATACATCCAAACGTTCCACATCGGCCATATTTAAGGAAGACAAGCCCAAGTCGGTAGGCACTCCGTCAATCACGACCAGCGGGTCGCAGTTGTTGATAGAACCCAAACCACGAATCTTGATGGATACATTGTCTCCCGGTTTACCGGCATCTACAATCTGCACACCTGAGATTTTTCCCTGGATGGCTTGTCCCAAATTGGATACGGGGGAATCCTTGATATCCTTGTTACCGATGGAGGACACTGCTCCTGTAAGGTCGCTTTTCTTCATGGTGCCATACCCTATCACCACCACTTCATCCAGCATTTCGGCATCTTCAGACAAAACTACCTGAAGCTGTTTCTGTCCCTTCACCTGCACCTCTTGAGTCTTATAGCCTACAAATGAAACGACAAGAGTACCGTTCGGAGACATGTTCAAAGAGAAATCACCGTCAATACCGGTTATTGTCCCATTTGTGGTTCCTTTTTCCATTACACTGGCGCCAATAACCGTTTCACCGGTCTGGTCTTTCACTACACCTTGTACTGTAATTTGCTGTGCGAACATGCACATCGGAAGTAACATTCCTATCAGACAAACCATCATCCGTAGCCTGCTGATTGGCATTTTGTACTTTTGCATAATATAAGAATTTAAAGTTAATAATAAAAACATAAATCACATGTGTCACTCTTTCCGAAGAGGAACAATGCAAATGTATCAGATAAGAGAAGCCAATAGTGGAGGAAAGAGTAAAAAAGTAGTGGTTTACATCATTCAAAAAGGCTTAAACCACTATATACCAATAATATATAAAATTATTACCCAACTAAAAAAGTAGTGAAAATATAAGCGTAAAAGAGACACTTCCAAGCTTCAAAACCCCTATTCTCAGTTCTTCGACTTGCCAATTGTCATCACTTCCTGTTCCAACAAGTCGCGGTCACCGGCAGCCTTGTTGCGAACCTTCGTACGATAGTTATAAATGGTGGTAACAGAATACCGAAGGAACTGGGCTATCTTCACGCTGTCAGTAATACCCAAACGTATCAATGCAAAGATGCGCAACTCTGTATTCATCCGTTCGCCGGCTTTCAAGGATATTTGCTCATCATCGGCAAGCAGGGCATTGAAGTCTTCTACAAAAGTAGGAAACAGCTGCAGGAAGGTATTATCAAAGTTGGTATAGAATTCCTTTAATTCCCCCTCTATGAATTTAGAAGACTTGATGTTCTTGTAGAGTTCCTCCACATTTCCGGTAGCGGCAATCTTTCCCAGCGACCGGCGGTAATTGTCCATCTTTTCCAAATAGACCGAGCACTGGTCCATATAACGGCCGATATACTCCTCCTTCAGATAGGAGTTTTCGGCAATGCTGTGGTTGGCCTCCTTGAGTTGTGCATTGGAAAGGTGAAGCTCATCATTCAGCTCCTTCAACCGTTTGTTGGCGTCAATCACTTCCCTGCGGGCGGCAGCCACTTTCTTCATCTGCTTGTATACATAAAATATGGCAAGCAACAGAAAAAGTGAAAGCAGGCTGATAGATACCAGTGCCCATTTCATCTGCTCCTGCTGCTTCTCCGTCTTTTGCTGGTAAGCATCATTAATGATGGGAAAGATTTCCAGAATCTCCAGCTTGCGCAACCGGGCATTGCAGGCGGCTGCATCTTCCATACATATCTTTACATAAGAATAGGCACGCTCGATGTCTCCTTCCTGGTAAAGCAGTACGGCGAGCTTGCGTAAAGAGATATATTCACGGACAGCGGTTTTCATATCCGCCATAGCAGAAACAATCAGGTATTCCTTTTCCTTCTCTTTGTCCCCTTTCAGCCGGTAAGACTCTGATAAAGTATAGGCACAAATCGCAACGTCGTGTTCATAGTCCTTCTGCAGCGCCAGATAATCCGTCAGCAAACGGATGGCCTTGTCATATTCATTGCGTACATTATACTGGTCGGACTGAATCAAGGTATGTATCAGAAGATTATCTTTATTGACCAACAGCAACGAATCACGATATTTGTCCGTAAGCTCCGTATAAAGCTTCTTTTCATATGCCGTCACGGCATAATCGGCCATAAGGCCATAGACCGTACGGTAGATATGGTAATAATATGGATGGATATCCACCGGTAACCGGTCTATATGGATATTCCGCATCAAATCCATAACTTCCTTATACATACCGGTCATTCCCAAAACATCTGCTTTATTCATGCGGGCATTGTCTATGTATTCCCGGTTTCCAAGACGTATGGCTATCTGTTCCCTTTCCTCGGCCATGTGCAATGCAGAATCCGTATTGAACGAACGGTACTCATCCAGCAATGTGCCAAGAATGGCAAAACGTTCTTCATCCGGTATCTGCCGATGCAACTGTCTTTTCAGTTCCACCAGTTTCAGCTCTTTCTGCTCCATGTATATGGGACGCTCCTTTATCGCCTGGTCCAGTTTCAGCAGCAAAGAATCCGCCCGGCTGCTGTCTGCAGCATGAAGGCGGCACATACAGATGGTACAAAGACACAAGAATATGATTATATTTTTCATCCGGCTTTCCGATTAGTTAAAGGCAATACTTTTTGAGAATCCTCATGCAAAAGTAATTAAAATACCATAAAAACCTATTCTACTATCATTAAAAGCTCGAAAGCAGAGTGATAAAAAGGCATACTGCAAGCAAAAGAATCAAAATATTGAATTACCTTTACGGAAAATCCAAAGAAAGACCATATCATAAATATCATCCGAGCATCATGGATATACACACATTTATTGCCAATTATCAGGAAGCTTTCGGCCAACACGCCGAACTCCCCATCGCCTTTTGGTATTCAGACCGAATGGGGGCATCTACAGAGAAAGTAACCGGTTGTCTCTTCAAATGCATGAAACAAGTCAGAGACGGCAAAATCGTCAGTCTCAGCAACAAAACAATTACCTGCGGAGGAGGCAAGTTCTATACCGGATTTACTGAAATGCCCGAGCGCGTCCCGGGGTTTGTCTCTTTGAAAGAGAAATACAAGAAGACTCCCGAAATGGTGGTAGATTTTGTCAATGAGCTACAGATTTCCAGAACTGACAAAGCCTATCTGCATTTTGCCCGCATAGACAAGATACCTTCCTTTGATGAAGTGGAAGGACTGCTGTTCCTGCCAACTCCCGACATTCTATCCGGACTGGCGACATGGACCTTCTTCGACAACAATGCATCGGATGCCGTAGCAGCCCCATTCGGCTCCGGCTGCTGTTCCGTCATTACCCAAACCATCATTGAAAACCGGAAACAAGGGAAACGTACTTTCCTGGGATTCTTCGACCCCTCCGTCCGCCCATACTTCGAAGCGGACTTATTGAGCTTCACTATCCCCATGTCCCGATTCAAGGAAATGTATCACACCATGCGCGAAAGCTGTCTGTTCGATACACATGCCTGGGGAAAAATCAAGGAAAGGATACAGCTGTCCCAATCAGGAGACGTACATATCCTCCCCTCTCCCATTTCCTTCCCCATCCTTCCGGACATTTATCTGCAGGAAATCAGAATAGAAGATGCCGCAGCCATCTACCATGCCATCGACACACACCGGGACTACTTAAGAACATGGCTGCCATTTGTGGATAATATGCGCACAATAGCTGATGAAGAAGCTTTTTTACGTCAGGTATTATCTGCTCCTGCCGAACGAAATGAGCCAATATTCGGTATTTGGAACCAACAACATGAAATCTGCGGACTGATAGGTTTCCATTTCTCCGATTTCGACAACCACCGTACAGAACTCGGCTATTGGCTACTGCCGGAATACCAGCATCGGGGCATCATTACTGAAAGTGTCCGCAAGCTGTGTCTGTGGGCCGTACAAGAAAAAGAGATAAAGCGGATACAAATTCGCTGTGCCGTGGGCAATGCAGCCAGTAACGCCGTACCGGTTCGCCTCGGTTTCGTCCATGAGGGAACAGAACGTTGCGGAGAACTGCTGGCTTCTGGAGAATATACAGATATACATATATACAGCATCCTGAAAGAAGAAGTGCTGGCCAACCTCAAACGATAAAATATCAAATATATATCAACTATTGAAATTATACATGGAACAACAACCTCATCTCAATGACCACAACAAGCAGGAGTACCCTCCTATGCACACCACGGAGCACATCATCAACCAGACCATGATAAGGTTATTCGGTTGCGGCCGCTCCATATCAGCACACATAGAACGGAAGAAGAGCAAGCTGGACTATCTCCTTGCCGCCTGCCCCACAGAAGAAGAAATAAAGAAGCTGGAAGAGGCCGTAAACGAGGTAATCGCCCGACAGCTGCCCGTCACAACAGAATTCATTACGCAAGAGGAAGCGCAAGGACGTTTCGACTTGGAACGCCTGCCCGATGGTGCTTCGGAAACGGTACGTGTCGTGAAAGTAGGCGATTACGACGAATGCCTCTGCATCGGAGTACATGTGGAGAATACATCAGAAATCGGAACCTTCAAAATCATCAGTCACGATTGGGACGAAGAAGCCAAGCGTTGGAGAATGCGTTTTAAATTAGTCTGAAAATCTATCAATTTTTAATAAATAAGATAGCAAAATGGCATTAAACAAGCAAATAAGTCAGTTTTTCAATGACAAATAGTCAATAAAGTCAGTGAAAACTGGTTGGCATAAGGTTTGCAATATTGTTAGCGAACGACGGTTCAAGAAACGGATGGTGAAAACCCAAAAGGCAGACACCCGAAGACAAAGAACCGGAGTTCAAAACTAAACAGCATGTTTAACTTAAACAATAGGAGACTATAACTATGATGCCTGTAAGAAGAAACCAAAATTGGTTACCGAGTATTTTTAATGATTTCTTTGACAATGATTGGATGGTAAAAGCAAATGCCACCGCCCCTGCCATCAACGTATTCGAAACAGCAAAAGAGTACAAAGTTGAATTGGCTGCTCCCGGTATGACAAAAGAAGACTTCAACGTTCACATCGATGAAGAAAACAATCTGGTCATCAGCATGGAAAAGAAAACAGAAAGCAAGGAAGAGAACAACAAGGACGAAAAGAAGGAAGGCCGCTACTTGCGCCGTGAATTCTCATACACCAAGTTCCAGCAAACCATGATTCTTCCGGACGATGTAGACAAGGAAAAGATTGGCGCCCATGTAGAAAACGGCGTGCTGAACATTACATTGCCTAAGTTTACAGAAGCAGAAAAAGAAAAGGCCAAGAAATTCATCGACGTAAAATAACGCCCGGCCATTAAAAAGAAAATCTCCCGCTGCACAAGATAATGCAACGGGAGATTTTTTATATCCATAGCCATACGGAACTATTTCTTCTTCCCTTTCAGAAAACGGTCTGTCAGCCACTTGCGCACCGGTTCGTCGTACAGTTTCAAACAAGCATAAGCAAGGACAACGGCTCCCACGAAAGTAAGTATCATATAAGGGATACCTTCTGCCATTGTAGCGTTATTGTTGCATACCCAAGCTGTATAAGTGTATACCAGCGGATAATGGGTGATATAAATCGGATAGGAAATATCTCCCAGGAACTTGCATACGGCAGTAGAGCGCTTACCGGTCACCTTGCCGCCCGCTCCCATCGAAACAATGACCGGGAAGATGCAGATAATACAGAAAGCCTCGTAAAGCCCGTTCATCCAGTAACCATCCTCACCTCCGATACGGGGAATGGAAAGAACCACCACAATCAGCAGGCTGCACCACCAGAAAGCACGCTTTTCAAGCCGTATCAGCCAGCCGAGGCGTGACAGAAGCAATCCGCCGAAGAACGGATACATCAGCCGGACCATACCCACATACTGCTGTTCCCAGTTCAAGGCCCAACCACCCACAATATCGCCGGCAGGAGCAGTCAGACAACGGTATACCGTAAAACACCCTGCCACAAATACCAGCACCGACAGGGCCACCTTATTGAACTTGCGTACAAACAACGCATACAGGATATTACCGATATATTCATAATAGAGCGACCATGCCGGGCCATTCAACGGATGCATTTCCGTCCAGCCGCGAATGTCGAACTTCAGCGGAAGAGGAAGCAAGGTACAGCCCAGCAACATCACCAGCAGCATTGTTCCGATGGACGTATTCTCGATAGGTGGAAAACAAGACGACTCCTGAAAATAGAAAAAGGCAGCGCCCACAATGCTTCCCATAATCACCATAGGATGCAGGCGGATGATACGGCGTTTGAAGAAAGTGCCCACGGTCATCCGGTTCCAACGGTCATCATAAGCATAGCCGATAACAAAACCGGAAAGCATGAAGAAGAAATCCACTGCCAGATAACCATGATTGATAATTTGAGTAAGATGGCTGCCACCTGCATGTGCTTCAAAAAGATGGAAGATAATAACCATGACAGCCGCCACGCCACGAAGTCCGTCAAGAATCTCATAATGCGGTTTCGAGGCAAGATAAGTAGTCTGTGTATTCATTTTGGTATAAGATATTTATTAATTTGCACACAAAGATAAGATTTTTTTCCAAGTGCTTCATGTTCTCATAAACCAAAATGCAATTTACTATATTTTCATGAAGCATCAAGCAGTGAATAAAAGCAGCCGAAACCACCTCTTTCGAAGCAATCCCGGCTGCCGCCTAAAACAGTAACCGCTGTTACCTGTCATTATCTTTGCTGACGCACCATCATGGGGGCGCCCAGTTCCTCCCTCTCCGTCACTTCCAGCCATCCGCTTTGCTCCAACTCGAATAGAGCGGGATAGACACGTAACTTATCAGCACCAGAGTGACGGATTATATCCTCTACGAGAACAGCCTCCGGGCAAGAAGATATATAATCCATAATACGCCGGGTATCAATAATTTTATAGTTTACGTCCATATCTTTCTTTCATCAATGTTCAATTATAAACTATTTCTTAGAATTTCTTCCCAAACGTTATCCTCATGAACGTCATAAAAAGTATCTTGAAGTCAAATCCCCAAGAGCGGTGCTCCAGGTAAAACAAGTCATACCGCAAACGGCGGAGCATCTTCTCCAACGTATTGGTATAGCCATTGTAAAGGGTGGCATACGAAGTCACTCCCGGACGGATCTGATAGAGATAACGGTATCGGGGATCTTTTTCCATAATCTGGTCTATATAGAATTTCCGCTCGGGACGAGGACCGATAAAAGCCATGTCACCGCGAAACACGTTCCACAACTGGGGAAGTTCGTCCAAGTGATGGTCGCGCAGGAAACGTCCTATCTTGGTCAGCCGATGGTCGCCACCGGTGTTGTACAAGGCAGGACCATGCTTCTCGGCATCTGTCGTCATGCTGCGGAATTTATAGATGTAGAAAGGACGCCCGAATCTGCCGATACGCTCTTGCTTGAAAATAGCCGGCCCTCCGTCCTCGCGCTTCACGGCAATATAGCAGAACAGAAACAGAGGTGAGAATACGATAAGGGCACAAAATGCAAGAAAGCAGTCCATTATACGCTTTACATTGCGTTCGAAGCCATTCATGCCATCGGGGATGAAATGGCTGTCTTTTTCAATAAGTTCCATTTTTTTAGGTAAATAGTAATTAGTATAGAATATGTCCAATGAGAAAAGTAGAATGGTCTTATCTCAAAGATTTCTTATATATAAAACTCCTCACACTATTGGGCGCTATCCTTATGGGAAACCTCAATAATACATTCAGACAAAAGCGTTTCCATGATATGAATCCCATCTTCAACATGCAATGCTGGAAACGTGCTTCATTCCATGCATATTTCCACCCTCCGCGGCGTTTGAACATATCAGGCGAAATGCGGAAGTAAAGCAGGCTTTCCTGCATATTATAGAATTTGGCTCCTGTCATCAGCATACGCACCCATAAATAATAGTCTTCAAATAGCGGAAAATGTTGATATTCCCCCGCAGCAAGAACCGCATTTTTGCGGAACATCACCACCGGATGATTCACCGGGTTTCTGCGTTCGGCAAACTGCCGGATTTCTTCATGCGATTCCGGTAATTTTCTTGCAGATCTTATTTGGGAGATATCATCTTCAAACTCGTCAATCCAAGCCCCTACTACATCAATATCCGGGTGTTCTTGAAAGACGGCCAACTGCTTTTCAAATCGTTCCGGTTTTGCAATGTCATCCGTATCCATGCGGGCAACGATGTCGTAAGAGCAATACTTCAATCCTTCATTCAAAGCTTTTCCCAGTCCCACATTAGTGGCTAAAGAAATAATCTTCAGATTAGTGATTTTATGTTTATATTTCTCGACAACTTTCTCTAACTCCAGAGGTAAATCTCCGTCTTCTACCAGCACCACTTCATCCGGCATCCTTGTTTGCGACAAGATGCTATCCAGACACTGCTCCAGTGCCCGGGGATTTTCTTTATAATAAATAGATAATAAGACAGAGAACACAGTTCACATGTTTAGGTATAGGTTTTCTTCAAGAACAAGCACTCTACTGATGCTTCAGTAATTTCAACGTCAATCTTAAGGGTACAAGCATCATCATTTTCATGGCAATCCAGTGAAAAATGTTTCCCACAAAATTCTTCTTGCAACGAATATTTCCATCAGCAATGAAACGCTTGTTCAGCTCCTTGCTTTTCACATCAGAACGCAGGTAATATCGTAAATTGGATATATATGTAAATAATAAAAAGAAGTTTACATAGTTACGAATAGAGCTATCTTTCTCTGCTATAGGGTTCAAGAATTTCTTCCATTCCGTATACGCTTCGTATTGGGTATTGCTATATGATTTATATCCCTGCATTGCCGAATCATCCCGTATCTGGTAAATAAAAGAGAGCCTTGCCGAGTAATATACTTTATCAACCTTGAACATTAATTGCATAAGAAAGAGTACATCTTCACCTATTTTGAGCCCAGGCTTCAATGTTAATTCGTTTTCCAATATAAAAGCCTTGTCATATATGCAACTGCATATATGACAACATAATTTCTTTGATAAGAAATTATATTGTAATATACGTCCGGAGAAAGTTAATCTATCAAATTGCGGAAATACATAACTTTTGTATGTTGCATTGTTTCTACGCATCTCATAACCGAATAGAAACATTTGACAGCCGGAATATTCTGTTATCACTTGTTTAAAATGACTGATAGTCCCTTCTGTCAGCATATCGTCACTATCCAAAAAATAGATATACTTTCCTCGTGCTGCAAGCATACCATTATTGCGGGCAACAGATACTCCTTGATTAGGTTGGTCTATCACACGGATATTTTCATTAGTTGCTTCATATTGTTGCAAGATGGATAACGTATTGTCTTTCGAACCATCGTTTACCAATATCAACTCACAGTCTGATATATCTTGCCGGATCAGCATCTCAACAGTAGGAGCAATGAAACGCTCGCTATTATAGCATGGGATAATAATTGAAATAAGGAGATTCATGAGAAAGAATAAAGATTAGTCCCTATTTTGACGAACACAGTTATTAATTATCTTCTTCGAGAGAAGAAGGATTGTAAGCACTCAATTTAGGGCATCCCCCTTCGAAAGGGCACTTTTCAGTGC
>NZ_QTLN01000070.1:0-1442 GCF_003602735.1 Bacteroides sp. AF39-16AC
CAGCGGTCATATCTGTACAGGGTGCTGTTACCGAGCGGGTCCGTCTGTGCGAGGAGCCGGCGGCTGTCGTCGTAACGCCACAGGTGTTCCCCGCCGTTGGCATCGACCTTCTTCCACACAAGGCCGCCGCGGTGGTGGTACACCGTCAGCTCCCCGTGGCTGTCGAGCACCTCGGTCACTCCCTCCCGGAACGTGAGCCTGTGGTCGTATATGCCGCCGTCGCCCCATGTGTGTACGCAGCGCGAACCCACGCCCGTACCGTCGTACTCGAAGTACCACGCAAGGCCGTTGCGCCATGTCTCCTTCACGATGAGCCTTCCGGCATACTCGTATGTCATCACGTCGCCCGCCGCGTTGCGCTGGAGGGTCATGTTGCCGTCGGCGTCGTACTCGTAGGAGGCGAGGGTAATCTCTTTCTCCGGATCTTCCGGATGCGGGCCGCATATCTCAAGGATGCGTCCGCTTCTCGTGTCGTGCTCCACCCTCAGGAGGCGGCCCGCGCTGTCGGTGATGGAGCGCAGCAGGCCCTCTTTCGTGTAGTCGAAGCGGATGCCCAGGCCGTTGCAGTCGGTCACGCTCTCAAGCAGGCGCACGGAATCGTACTCCTTGTGTGTGAAGCGGTAGTAGAGGTCCTCGGCCATGTCCCACACGCAGTAGCCGCCGTCCTGTTCCAGACGGGCCTCCTTGCGTTCGGAGAGGATGAACGAGGGTTCCTCCGCTGTAGGCAGGGGGAAGGCCACCGGGATGCCGTCACTCATGCGGAGCGTCAGCGTGCCCTCTTCCGTGTCCGCGACGACGCCCATGTCGTAGGCGTGGTGCCACCCGTTGCCCAGAGGACCCCGGTAGTCGCTGCGGCTGTACCACGTGCGCTCCCATGACAGGGGCACCGGGCCGTCGAGCCAGAAGTCCTCCTCGTCGGTGAAGAACGTGCCGCTGGCCACGTCCACGGGGTGCCCCGTGACCGTACAGATGGCCTTGTGGAGCATGTTCTTCAGGGATTCGCTCTTTATCGTTCTGTTGACCTTGCTGTGCAGCCTGTCCGCCAGCTTCCTGGTCTTTTTCTTGTAGAAACGCCCGAACGCCCCCGTGCATTTGCGGGCGAGTGCCGCCATGGGGTTGAGGGGGACGGGAACCGGGCTGGTGAGTATCTGTCTGGCGGGAGGTATCGGGTTGATGACACCCGTGGGCAGGAACATGCCCGGAACCTTGTGCACGCTCGGTATGCCCACGTCGTTGCAGTCAAGGTGCAGGTGCGCGCCGCCGCCCGAGAAGGGCATCCCGTCGGCAAGTACCGTCAGGCTGCCCATGAAGGCGTGGCCGTTGTTCTTTGGTATCGCCGCTGAAGGGGCCGCCCAGCCTGCCCCCATGGGGATGTGCGGGATGCTCCGCGTGGGTGTGGATGCGACCGCGCGGGGGATGAAGCCGCCTATCTTGACGGTGGC
>NZ_QTLN01000071.1:0-1012 GCF_003602735.1 Bacteroides sp. AF39-16AC
CCGCAACGCTTGGCGACGGCACGGATACCGGCAAGGCACGTGTTATAATGCGGAACGGGAAATATCCTGCCGTCCCCGCACAGTCCCCGGTATTTGCCGATTATGCGGTTGGCGATGTCGAGCAGGCGGATGTTGGACACCACGCCCGTTTTCTGGCGGTTGATGTTTATCCACTCGTGTTCGTCGAAGTAGGTGCGGATATTCTCTTCCGTAAGGTTGCGCATATCCGCGAACGACAGCCCCGTGAAGGCGCAGAACAGGTAGAGGTCGCGGTACAATTCCTGTTTGGCGTTTTTCAGTTTCCCCTCCATCAGCAGGCGGATCTCATCTTTGGTCAGGAAACTGCGTGTTGTTTCCTCCTTCTTGATTTCATACTCGCGGAACGGGTCGCGCGTCAGCCACTCGTTGTTGATGGCGATGAATACCATCGTCCGTAACGGGCAGACGTACAGCCACACGGTATTGGTGCAGCAGTGCTTGTCCGTGCGCAGGAACATCTCGAAGTCGGAGATGAAAGCCGGGGTAAGCTCTTTTAGGGCGATGTCCTTCACATGGTAGCGGATGTCGAGGAACTCTTGCATGTGCTTGTAAACGGTGCGGTACTTCAGCAGCGTGCCTTTGGCTTTCATGCCTGCCTCCACCTGCTTCTCGTAGTCCTCGTTGTGCTGGCGGAACACCTGCATCAGCGTGTGGTAGCGGTGTTCCAGTCCGAGAAAGGCGTTCTTCACCTTCTCCGCCGTGACGAAGTTGTCACGCTCCATGATTTCCTGATAATGCCTGTTGATGCGTACCCGCATCTTGTCAAGCATACGGTTCGTTTCGAGTGCCGCCGTGCTTCTGCCCGTGACACGTCCACCTTTGGTGTCCCACAGTTTCGGATCGACAGTCAGTTTGCAGCTGAACTGTGTCTGGCTGCCGTCCACCGTGATGCGTCCCATGACGGGAACTGTCCCGTCCTTTTTCACTACCTGACGCTTGAGGTAGTAGATTACTGAAAATGTACTCTTCATTG
>NZ_QTLN01000071.1:1022-1377 GCF_003602735.1 Bacteroides sp. AF39-16AC
ACGCTTGAGGTAGTAGATTACTGAAAATGTACTCTTCATTGTCCTTAATTTTTGGGTTTCAAAATTAGTTGGTGAAGAGTCCGGTGTTGGTACGCAAAACGGGGAGGAACGGCGCAATCTTTTTCCGTAACCTGATTTTTCGCATGAGTTATGGATAACTCACTATTCCTTAGAGCCTTGTTTCGCTATTCGTACCCGTTTGTCGCATTTTCGGGCATGGTTACGAACAAGTAACGTAGCGGCGTCAGGATTTGGCTTCGGCAGGGATTGTAATGGCTTCACGGATTATCGCCACTTCAACCAAAACCCTTGTAACTCAATTCTATCACTATATCTTTCCGCATTTCACTTTTTT
>NZ_QTLN01000072.1:0-1368 GCF_003602735.1 Bacteroides sp. AF39-16AC
CATGAATATGGAAATAGTATCTATCGAGAAAAAGACTTTCGAGATGATGGTGGCGGCATTCGGCGCACTCTCGGAGAAGGTCGCCGCCCTGAGGCGCAAAAGCGACACGGGGCGCATGGAAAGATGGCTCACGGGCGAGGAGGTCTGCGGGCAGTTGAGAATAAGCCCGCGCACGTTGCAGACGCTGCGTGACAGGCGGCTTATCGGCTACTCGCAGATAAACCGCAGGTTCTATTACAAGCCAGAGGAGGTGAAGCGGCTGATACCGCTTGTCGGCACGCTCTATCCGCACGGCAGATGATTTGATTTATTCACCCACTGAATCCGAAGTTATGATGAACGAGAACAACGATGTTTTTACGATGGAAGACGAGCCGATAGCCTCTGTGGTGCAGGATATGCGCAAAGGCTCGAAATGGCTGTCCGCATTTCTGGAAAGCTACCGTCCTCCGCTGGACGGGGAACGTTACCTGACGGACGGCGAGGTGTCGGAACTGCTCCGTGTGAGCCGGCGCACCTTGCAGGAATACCGCAACAACCGCGTGTTGCCCTTCATACTTTTGGGAGGGAAGGTGCTTTACCCGGAAACGGGGCTGCGCGGGGTACTGGAAGCGAACTACCGCAAGCCGCTGGAGTGAGGCGGTTTCATGAAAAAGTAAAC
The DNA here is from genome assembly GCF_003602735.1 of Bacteroides sp. AF39-16AC. Classification (NCBI taxonomy): domain Bacteria; kingdom Pseudomonadati; phylum Bacteroidota; class Bacteroidia; order Bacteroidales; family Bacteroidaceae; genus Bacteroides; species Bacteroides sp. AF39-16AC. The sequence goes on from NZ_QTLN01000072.1 coordinate 662, forward strand.
GGGTGACACCTTTTGTGGTGCTACCCGTTTACTTGTCTTATGGGGTATGTGCAATCAGCAATACCCGGCTTTTCCGTTCTGTATGAACATCACGTATGTCTGCCGTTTCTCTTGTGAGAGTGCCTTTCCCACCAGCCATGTGCGGAACAGGTGGGTGTTGTAGGTATTCACCCTGAAAGCGACCGGGATGATGATTTCAAGGGCGTACACGTCCGCGTGCAGCCCGTTTTCAAGCTGCATGTAGCGGCACACCTCGTAGTCGTTCAGCACGTCCGACTTGCGGACGGCTCTGATGGCGGCGTTCACTGCCGGGACGGTCGTATGGAACAATCCGGCTATTTCGGTGGCGGTCATCCACACGTCGTTACCGGTTACGCTGACTGCCTTGTCCTCGATGATGATTGTGTCACGTTTCATGGCTTTTCTTTTTAGATGGTGCAACCTGCAAATTCCTCGACGCCGTTCAATCTTGCGGCAAGGTTCTCCATGTCCTGATTGAGCTTCTCTTTGGTTATCTTTGCGTAAATCTGCGTCGTCTTTATGCTCTTGTGTCCGAGCATGGAGCTGACCGTTTCGATGGGAACACCGTTGGAGAGGAATATCGTCGTGGCTGCCGTGTGGCGGCTCTGATGCCACGTGATATGCTTGGTGATGCCGCAACGCTTGGCGACGGCACGGATACCGGCAAGGCACGTGTTATAATGCGG
>NZ_QTLN01000073.1:0-1360 GCF_003602735.1 Bacteroides sp. AF39-16AC
GAGGCCCGTCTGGAACAGGACGGCGGCTACTGCGTGTGGGACATGGCCGAGGATCTCTACTACCGCTTCACGCGCAAGGAGTACGATTCCGTGCGCCTGCTTGAGAGCGTGACCGACTGCAACGGTCTGGGCATCCGCTTCGATTACACGAAAGAGGGATTGCTGCGCTCCATCACCGACAGCGCGGGCCGCCGCCTGAGGGTGGAGCACGACACGAGAAGCGGACGCATCCTTGAGATATGCGGCCCGCATCCGGAAGATCCGGAGAAAGAGATTACCCTCGCCTCCTACGAGTACGACGCCGACGGCAACATGACCCTCCAGCGCAACGCGGCGGGCGACGTGATGACATACGAGTATGCCGGAAGGCTCATCGTGAAGGAGACATGGCGCAACGGCCTTGCGTGGTACTTCGAGTACGACGGTACGGGCGTGGGTTCGCGCTGCGTACACACATGGGGCGACGGCGGCATATACGACCACAGGCTCACGTTCCGGGAGGGAGTGACCGAGGTGCTCGACAGCCACGGGGAGCTGACGGTGTACCACCACCGTGGCGGCCTTGTGTGGAAGAAGGTCGATGCCAACGGAGGGGAACACCTGTGGCGTTATGATGACAGCCGCCGGCTACTCGCACAGACGGACCCGCTCGGTAACAGCACCCTGTACAGATATGACCGCTGGGGGAACTGCACCGACAGCTCCGACCCGTGCGGCGGCAGCGTGTCCGCCGTGTACCCCGCCAGGGGGAACCTGCGCAACCGTCCCGTATCCGTTACCACGCCGGACGGCGGCACGTGGGAGTTCGGCTATGACCGCTCCGGCAATCTGGTGAGCCGCACCAACCCCGAAGGTGCCGTCACGAAGATGACCTACCGCAACGGTGCGGTGGCATCGGTGAAAGACCCCTACGGCGTGGTGACGAGGCTCGCCTATGACCGTTTCCATAACCTCACGGAAGCCTCCGACAGCCGGGGGAACACCTCGCTGTACGGCTACGACCTGCTGGGCAGGTGCGTGAGCGTCACCAACCCCAAAGGTGCGGTGCAGAAAAGGGAATACGACCCCGTGGGCCGCGTGGTGCGCGTGCTCGACTTCGACGGCAACGACATACGCCTGTCCTACGACGGGATAGACAACCTCACGGAATACCGTGACAACGTCCAGCACGTGGAGTACGGCTACTCCGGCATGTGGAAGCTGACAAGGCGCCGCGACCACCGGGGCGTGGTGAACTTCCGCTATGACCGGGAGGAACGCCTGCGCCGTGTGACAAACGAGAGGCTCCAGAGCTACGAGTTCGCCCTCGACGCTGTGGGAAACGTCACCGCCGAGAAAGGCTTCGACGGGGCCGTCCGTC
>NZ_QTLN01000074.1:0-1347 GCF_003602735.1 Bacteroides sp. AF39-16AC
CTGATATCGGTTATAAAAAGAAAAAGCGTCTAGCTAAATCAGGAAAAGACATTTCTATCCTAAATGCTAATCTTTCCACTGCCGTATTCTTTTCTTTCCACAGCTGTGGAAAGAAAAGAATACGGCAGTGGAAAGAAAGTAAAATCCTTGTGGCAAGAAAAATAATTAGTACCTTGGCTTCTTCAGCACCACGCTGAAGTGTACCCATCCGGTGATGAATAAGAAAGAAGTACGTGCGGAGTCGGTCAAGATGTCCACGGTGAAATTCCGTCCCGGCATCGAATTCAAACGTTATGTGGCAGGTAAGATGGAGTTGGAACGTGCGGATAAACGCTTTTTCCCGGATAAACCGAAAGCAATGGGCGACATGGTTGCCCGTGAAAAAAGCATGATGGACTTTCTGGAAGCTAATGTCTGTATTACTCGTGCAGAATATTCCCGCCTTGTCCATGTCACCGCCCGCCGGGCTTCGAGGGATTTGCAGACATTTATCGATTCCGGCGTGATTCGCAAGCGTGGTGCCGGCCGTTCAGTGGTCTATGTCAAGGGGTGAACTTAGTATATTCCGATGCGCGCGCGTATATATATAATGTGTCCCCTTCCTTCCTGCCTTTCTTTCCCTTTAAAAAATATGCTTTAAAACATATCTATCAATCAGCTAGTTATGAAAAAGTTCACGTAAACCCTCAAAAAAAGCTTGTATATATTTTGCAGATGTCCGTAAAAGCCCTACTTTTGCATCCGCTTTCGGGAACGAAGGCGGCGATGTTTTGACATTCTGACAGTAAAACGGAGCGGTAAGCTTCCATTTTTCTCTTCTTTGCCATAGGTTTCTTTCGGAACTTCGGTTTTGGAAAAGAAAAATGAAAAAAAACTTCCGAAACATTTGGAAGTTATGCTTTAAAGTCCTTACCTTTGCACCCGCTTTTGAAAACGAAAGCAGCGCGAGTTGACATTCTTTTTAAAGAAACGGTGCCTGGTCCTTCTTCCTTTTTCTTTTTGCCTCCCTTTCGACAAGAGAGACGACGAGGAAAGAGAAAAAAGAAAAATGAAAAAAAACTTCCGAAAATATTTGGAAGATATGCTTTAAAGTTCTTACCTTTGCATCCGCTTTCTGAAAAGAACAGCAATCGTGAAACGAGCGATCTTTGAACAGATTTACATAAACAATACAAGTAGTACAAGAGCAGGTGCTTCGCAAATTAATAATTGGGAACTAATGATTAAGGCGCGTCGTACCTGGGTAAAACAAAAGAACCGTCAATACTTATTCTATATAGATAGGTAAAGATAGACTTTTTGAATTCGAGCGTCCTGAACAGATAATTAAGCTGTCGCACTTTAATT
>NZ_QTLN01000075.1:0-1346 GCF_003602735.1 Bacteroides sp. AF39-16AC
TATGATCGATCTGCAAGATATAATTACAACAAAACGAGAGTTGTTGAGTAGGGCAACCTGCTCACTCAGCCCTATAAATTATAGTGCAGGTATGGCAGAGGATCAGAAAGAGCGGTACATACAATACCTTTCCGAACAGAATCAGGATCTTCGGTTGACAAGTGATGCCATGAAGCTTGTTTTGGAGGATTTTATGGCTCAGATGAAGGATCTGAAGGCTCAGGTGTCCTCTATGGAATCGAAACATGCTGACCTTGAGAATCGGTTGTCAGAAGAGCATAAACTTCGCAAATCGGCTGAACGTAAGATTAAGTCACTTCAGGAAAGACTTGATTATGCCCATCAGGAACGTTTTGGTGATCGACGTCAAAAGATCAAATCTAAAGCTAAGACGGGTGATTCAGACCGGAACAAGGAGAAGGATGATTATGATGGAACCGATGATACGCTTCGCACGGATTCGGTTGGTCATGTCCAATCACCGGAGGTTAAAAAGCCTTCCGGGAAAGGCCGTGATTTGTCCAATCGTCCTGACGGTTATAAAACGACGGGAGTATCCGGAGAAGTAATAGAGCATCCTTCTGACTTGACAAAGGTTCCCGGTCGCATCATTGAAAGGAGAATGGTACGGGTGTTCAGTTTCCGTACTTTCCTTACGGAAGAATGTTTTGAGATGGTTCATTATGCAGAGCCTGGTAAAAAGCCGAAGTGGGGCTATTTCCCTTCTGAAGGCCATCCGGAGGTGGTGACCAGATTCGAGGGTACTAAAGCTACTCCTGAATTTCTGCAGGCTATCGCCTATGAAGTTTATGTGAAGAATGTGACTTTCGGTCTTCTTCACCAATGGCTGACAGATATGGGCATGACCGTTTCTAAAAACACATTGCGCAACTGGCTTAAGAAAGGCAAGAAATACCTGGATGAATTGGTCTGTGTATTGAAGTCCATAGCTTTGGAAAAAGACTCGATAGTGAACTGCGATGAGACCTGGTGTAAGGTGCGTAAATATGATCACTATAAGAAGTGCTATATTTGGGTTCTGGTCAACAAGGCTCGGAAAACAGCCATTTTCTTCTATGAGAATGGCTCGCGCGGTCGTGAGGTACTTACAGACTTTTTGGGTGATGCAGAATTGAAGAGTATCATGTCCGACGGATACAATGCTTATGTGTTTATCGGCAATGATCTGAAATCAGCCCGTTTTAAAGATACTGTACACCAAGTTTGTATGTCTCATGCCAAAAACAAGTTTGTCAAGGCTTCCAATCAGGGTGGTGAACCGACTGCAGAACGCTTTTCCGAAATTTTAAAGGAGTTCTTTATGAGGGAGCGTAAATACGATGATG
>NZ_QTLN01000076.1:0-1324 GCF_003602735.1 Bacteroides sp. AF39-16AC
CCAAGTCCAGACGGAACTTAGTTATATATTATACAAGGTTAAAATCTTGTTAATTACTTAACTCTATTGGTTGTTTTAAGAGATAAAAAACTCGTTATTAACAAAGGTGAGAAATGATTCATTCATTTCGTCCTAACAAAGATACATTATTATTTAATATCAAGAACATTCCTTTGCATTTATTTAACTTTATATTTATACATTTGCAAAAAGGAGGTTATACACCTTATTATATAAAGAATTTAAGGTTCTTCTATATTTAAAGAATGGAATTCAATCAGGCCATTCATTGGTGTTTCTTCAATGATTTCCAGTTCGATGCCAAATTCACGGGCAACTTCCCGCAAAATGGTCGCGTAGCTGTAAGCCAATGAACCCACAAAACGAATAGGATAATTTTTGTAGTCATATTGGCAGACATTACGAGTAAAGAAATTTCTCAGATTACCGGTAATCAGCTCAAATACATAGTCATCATTGGTATAATCAGCCAAAAAATAAGATATAGTAGACAAAAAGCGATTGGGGAACGGGCGGTTATACACAGATTCCATAACCTCATTCGGACTTATACGGAACTTCTCAAAGAAATCCGCCGTTACATCTTTAGGAGCCAAACCTTTCAGTACATCAGACAAGAACATTTTGCCCAATACAGCACCACTACCCTCATCCCCCAGGATGTAACCTCCTGCCCGGACATTCTTTACAACGATTTTCCCATCATAAAAACATGAGTTTGAGCCGGTTCCCAAAATACAAGCAATGCCGGCCTCGCATTTGAACAAGCCACGTGCAGCTGCCAGCAAATCACTCTCTACCTGAATTGGAGTTTTGAATTGTGCTACCAATGAAGCTCCCAATACATTTTTCTTTTCATAAGAAGTACATCCGGCACCATAATAATAGACTTGTTCCAATTTCCTTTTGAAAAAATGCTCGGGTAATCCTAACCGCACACTTCGGCTAATCTCTCTTCTCGTTTGAAAGAAAGGATTTAAGCCCTCTGTGAAGGCTCGCTGTATCAGACGATTATCTTCAACCAGCGCCCATTCTGTTCTCGTAGAACCACTTTCTGCAATTAGTTTCATAGGTAGTTAGTTTTAGAATTGAATACAAATATATAGCTTTTTTTAATCTTTCCAAGGCTATTTCAAGAAAAAATCATTTTACTGGCCATACATCTCCCTTTTGCTCATATCCTCAATCATCCAACAAAGTATTCCCACTTTTCCAACGCAACCGCGTTTTAGTCAAAACAAGACGATAACAGACTAATAATAAGATACTATCTGACTGAATTCCAAGTTCCGTCTGGACTTGG
>NZ_QTLN01000077.1:0-1320 GCF_003602735.1 Bacteroides sp. AF39-16AC
CACTAGTGTCCACTAAAAATTTTTTGGTCACTAGTCGGTTAAAAATTAAATAAATTCGATTCACTTGAATCATTTAGCTCTTTGATATTTTTGAAATTCGATTTGTCGAACAAATCTCTAAGATGAGTTTTATCGGTTAGCGAGATGCCGAGTATTTGCAAGGTTTCGTAGATGCTTCGCTCTAACTTCATATCGTGTTGTACTATCGCCACAAGGCAGTAAGTAATTATGGCACAATATATTTGTATGCGTACAGCATTCTCCGAAGTTCCCCAAAACCTCTTTATCTTAAGGTGTTGTTTAATCCATTTGAAAAACAGCTCCACACTCCATCTATTTCGGTATAACCGAGAAATCAGCTCAGCCGAAGCGTCAAGATTGTTCGTCAGGAAAATGTATCGTGTGCCACTTTCGGGGTCTTCAACAATGAGCTTTCTAAGTTCATCGGGGTAATCCTTGGAACTTTTATAAACCGTAAAACATCCGATGACATCAGAAATGACACCTTCAGGCAATCTTCGCTTCCACGTTTTGGGCTTGATGCGTACATTGGTTTTGGCTCGTACAACGAAGAAAGCACCTATGCGGTCTATCGTATACAAGTTGCCAAAATCGTTGTAACCACGGTCAAATATATAATGCGCACCACGTTCATAAGGAATCACAGACATCGCTTTTGTATCGTGAATATTAGCAGGAGTAATATGCACAAATGCAGGAACTTCCGCTTCCACATCGTAGAGCGTATGCATCTTGATTCCGCCTTTATGCTTGCGGAATTTAGCCCACTCGAACACTGACAGACAAAGGTCAATCGTGGTGGAATCAAAAGCATAGACATGACCGTCAAGCTCAAAGATTCTTTCGATTCTACGCTTGCGCGCTTCGGCTATCATGAAGGTTGCATATTCCTGGAAGATGCGATAGTCACGTTGCTCGTTAGCCTTGCTAAGATTGCTTCGTGTTACGGACTTGCCGATTCCCAGATGATAGAGTTTTCCGGTGTGAGCCTCCAGTGACACGATGAGGTCTCTTAAACTCTCACGGTTGGAAAGTTGACCGAACATCATCGTAAGCAACTGATTCCAACAGGTATAGCTTTTAATGTATTTGTTGCCTTCATACTTCTTGACGATACGCAAGAACTTGAACTCATCAAGAAATGTGACTAATTGAGAAAAAACATATTTGTCTTTATTCATAACAGTCTGATTCAGACTGCAAAAGTAATTTCAAATCGTTGCGCACCAAATACCATTACAACAAACTGAATTTCAACAATTTCAAAGAACGACTATGATTTTTTAGTGGACACTAATG
>NZ_QTLN01000078.1:0-1000 GCF_003602735.1 Bacteroides sp. AF39-16AC
ATATTTGGCGGATAGCGAAATTTCACCGGCTGATTATTGGAATACGATAATCGCTCTTGTGGCAAAAGCCAAAGTCTATCCGGTGCTACATGGATCAGCAATGTTCAATATCGGTATCAATGAGTTGTTGGACGCCATTTCTTCTTTTATACTTCCTCCGGCATCAGTCTCAAACAGACTTTCAGCTTATCTCTATAAGATAGAGCATGACCCCAAAGGGCATAAAAGAAGTTTTCTTAAAATAATTGACGGAAGTCTGAGACTTCGAGACGTTGTAAGAATCAACGATTCGGAAAAATTCATCAAGATTAAAAATCTAAAGACTATTTATCAGGGCAGAGAGATAAATGTTGATGAAGTGGGTGCCAATGATATCGCGATTGTAGAAGATATAGAAGATTTTCGAATCGGAGATTATTTAGGTGCTAAACCTTGTTTGATTCAAGGATTATCTCATCAGCATCCCGCTCTCAAATCCTCCGTCCGGCCAAATAAGCCCGAAGAGAGAAGCAAGGTGATATCCGCTCTGAATACATTGTGGATTGAAGACCCGTCTTTGTCCTTTTCCATAAACTCATATAGTGATGAATTGGAAATCTCGTTATATGGTTTGACCCAAAAGGAAATCATACAGACATTGCTGGAAGAACGATTTTCCGTAAAGGTCCATTTTGATGAGATCAAGACTATCTACAAAGAACGACCTATAAAAAAGGTCAATAAGATTATTCAGATCGAAGTACCACCCAACCCTTACTGGGCCACAATAGGGCTGACTCTTGAACCCTTACCGTTAGGGGCAGGGTTGCAAATCGAAAGTGACATCTCCTATGGTTATCTGAACCATTCTTTTCAAAATGCCGTTTTTGAAGGGATTCGTATGTCTTGCCAATCTGGTTTACATGGATGGGAAGTGACAGATCTGAAAGTAACTTTTACTCAAGCCGAGTATTATAGCCCGGTAAGTACACCTGCTGATTTCAGACAGCTGACCCCTTAT
>NZ_QTLN01000078.1:1010-1246 GCF_003602735.1 Bacteroides sp. AF39-16AC
GTAAGTACACCTGCTGATTTCAGACAGCTGACCCCTTATGTCTTCAGGCTGGCTTTGCAACAGTCAGGTGTGGACATTCTCGAACCGATGCTCTGTTTTGAGTTGCAGATACCCCAAGTAGCGAGTTCCAAAGCTATTACAGATTTGCAAAAACTGATGTCTGAGATTGAAGACATCAGTTGTAATAATGAGTGGTGTCATATTAAAGGGAAAGTTCCATTAAATACAAGTAAAGA
>NZ_QTLN01000079.1:0-1003 GCF_003602735.1 Bacteroides sp. AF39-16AC
CCTTAATTCCGCAACACTATTATAAAATATTTTTTTTAAGTACCTGAGCAACAAAAAGTTGCTCAGGATTTTGCCATGTCAGAGGATTCACTTAACTTAGTGTTGCAAAAAAATAATCAAACAAAACCTCATCAGGCATGGCAAAAATACAAATAAAATCCGAGAAGCTCACTCCTTTTGGAGGAATATTTTCAATCATGGAGCAATTTGACTCCACATTGTCATCTGTAATCGACTCGACACTCGGTCTAAGGTGTAGCTCGTTCGGTTATCAGTACAGTGAAATCGTCCGTTCCCTCATGAGTATCTACTTCTGTGGTGGCTCATGCATTGAGGATGTCACTACTCATTTGATGAACCATCTCTCGCTCCATCCGACACTTCGTACTTGTAGTTCTGATACTATCCTCAGAGCGATAAAGGAACTGACGCAAGGAAACATCTCATACACATCAGATACGGGTAAGAACTACGATTTCAACACGGCTGACACACTCAATACCTTACTGCTCAATTGTATGTTTGCATCCGGCCAACTGAAAGAGGGCGAGATGTATGATGTTGATTTCGACCATCAGTTCATAGAGACTGAGAAGTATGATGCAAAGCCTACATACAAGAAGTTCCTTGGTTATCGCCCTGGCGTGGCGGTTATTGACGACTTGATTGTTGGCATTGAGAATAGCGATGGTAACACCAACGTTCGTTTTCATCAGAAGGACACGCTGAAGAGATTCTTTGAGAGATTTGAGCAGAACGGACTTACAATCAATCGTTTCAGAGCTGATTGTGGATCATGTTCCGAGGAAATCGTGGAGGAAATAGAGAAACACAGCAAATCCTTCTATATCCGCGCAAACCGCTGCAGTTCGCTCTACAATGACATCTTTGCTCTTAGAGGCTGGAAGACTGAGGAAATCAATGGCATTGAGTTCGAATTGAACTCTATTCTTGTTGAGAAGTGGAAGGGTAAAGCATACCGACTTGTGATTCAAAGACAGAA
>NZ_QTLN01000008.1:0-565 GCF_003602735.1 Bacteroides sp. AF39-16AC
GGGCACTGAAAAGTGCCCTTTCGAAGGGGGATGCCCTAAATTGAGTGCTTACGGGTAAAACAAACTTCAGTTTGGCCTTATTCGATATTGAGAACCATTTGTCGCCCAAATGGAAGAAGATAGATTATTATGTGAATTTTATTTATGCCGGAAAGAAAGAGGGAGTAGTCGAGTTCGAATATACATTTAGGTTTGAGAACGGGATAGTTGTCTATGCCTATTCTAAAAATACCGGTGGTATATTAGTGTCCGACTCGCTTCGGGTGGACGATAATTGGGTTTTTGAACGGAAGAATGGTTCTTTTTGCATAGACAAGCAACAGTTTCCTATGGAAGAAACCATAGAGAATAACCTCGGAAGTAATGCCGATATTTTTATATGATTATTTTAGGAATATAGCCAATTTGTGTTGATTTATTAGGACAAAAAGTCGGTGATTTCCTCTGTTCTCAATTCTGTTTTGCTACTAATATAACCTCGGTCTTATACTGAACCCTATTCAGTCTTATACTGAATGCCATTCAGTCGTATACTGAATTACCCCCCCCCCCCCCCCCCCCCCCC